>VAWY01000218.1 GCA_005888335.1 Actinomycetota bacterium | reverse complement strand
GTGGTCGGCGACCGGGCGGTCACGATCGACATCTTCAACGACCGCGAACTCGTACCGCGCCTGGTGCGTTCGGGTGGCCAGCCGCCGCCGATCCGGTAACGCGCCGCGTTTGGTACCCGCGAGTGGTACCCGCGGCCCAATGCGGCCCGTCCGCGCCCGATCCTGGACACAAGAAAAGCCGCTGTTTCCAGCGGCTCCGCGGAGCGGGAGCGACGGGACTCGAACCCGCGACCTCCGGCGTGACAGGCCGGCGCTCTAACCGACTGAGCTACGCCCCCAGCAAGGAGAGGCCTCCAGCATACCCACCGCAACTTGGCGGTGGCCGACGGTGTTCGGCGTGATGCACAGCTGGCCCCGAGGCGGCTCGCCGCCCGGCTCCCTCACCGGGTCGGCGGGCCGCCTGCTGGCCGGCCAGCCAGTACTGTTGGCCGAGGGACATGTCGCTCGTCGGCCCGCCTCCGGTCTCGACCAACCCGGTCCTGCGGCTCGCGCTGGACTTCAAGCGCGAGCGCGACGCCCCGGTCCCCTTCCCTCCCGGCGACACGCGCCCGAGCCTGCGGCGCACCGAGCGCTTCGCCCACGACCCGCTGCCCGTGCTGCTCGACGCCTACAGGCGCTACGGGCCCGTCTTCACGCTGCGGATCTTCCACGGCAACGTGGTCTTCATGCTCGGGCCGGACGCGAACCACTTCATCACCGTCTCCCACGCCGACCACTTCACCTGGCGCGACGGGCACATGGGCGATCTCCTGCCGCTGCTCGGCGACGGCCTGCTGACCATCGACGGCGAGTTTCACCGCCGCTCGCGGCGGATCATGCTGCCGGCCTTCCACCGCGACCGCATCGCCGCGGCGCTGACGACGATGCGCGAGGAGATCGACGGCGCGCTCGCGCCGTGGCGCGACGGCGCGCAGCTCGACCTCTACGCGTGGACTCGCCGGCTCGCGCTGCGCGTCGCCATGCGCGCGCTGTTCGGCCTGGACCCCGACGGCGCGCTCGCCCGCGCCACGGACGCCGCGACGCAGTTCGAGACCGCCCTCGGCTTCTGGTCGCGCGACTACTTCCTGCAGATCATCCGCGGCCCGCGCACGCCGTTCGCGCGGATGCAGCAGGCGCGCGCGCGGCTCGACGCGCTCGTCTACGACGAGATCGACCGGCGGCGGCGCACCGGGCAGCGCGGCGAGGACGTCCTCTCGCTGCTGCTCGACGCGCAGGACGAGGACGGCTCGCGCCTGAACGACCAGCAGGTCCGCGACGAGGTCATGACGCTGCTCTTCGCCGGCCACGACACGACCACGTCAACCGTGTCGTTCCTCTTCTACGAGCTCGCCCGCAACCCCGCCGAGGAGGAGCGCCTCGCCGCCGAGCTCGGCGGGCTCGGCGACCGCGAGCCCGACGCGGCCGAGTTGATGGGCGGCACCGCGCTTCCCCGCCTCGAGATGGCGATGGACGAGACGCTGCGCCTGTGGCCGGCTGCATGGGTCGGGCCGCGGCGCTCGACACGGACGTTCGAGTTCGCCGGCGTCCAGGTGCCGGCAGGCGTGCCCGTCAACTACTCGTCGTGGGCCAGCCACCGGCTGCCGGACGTGTTCCCCGACCCCGAAGCCTTCCGGCCCGAGCGCTTCGCGCCGGAGGCGAAGGCGAAGCTGCCGAAGGGCGCCTACGTCCCCTTCGGCGGCGGGTCGCGCACGTGCATCGGGATGCGCTTCGGGCAGCTCGAGGTCAAGGCGATCGCCACGAGCATCCTGCGCCGCTTCTCGCTGTCGCTCGCGCCCGGCTACGAGCTGCGGGTGCGCCAGATGCCGACGATCGGGCCCAAGGGCGGGCTGCCGGTCGTCGTCAGAGCGCGCGCCTGACCGCCTGGCGGACGCGGTCGCCCACGAGCGCCCGGCGATCGCGAAGCAGCGCGCGCCGGCGCGTGCTCGCGTCGACGAGGTCGCCGTGGACCGTGTGCAGGCGCAACTGGGCGGCGGCGAGCGCCGCGACGTCGGCGGTCATGCCGCCCGCCTGGCGGCGGTAGCGGATGCGCGCCTGCGGGACGCAGAGCAACGTCTCGCCGCGGCGCGCCAGGCGCAGCCACAGGTCCCAGTCCTCGGCGAAGTCGGGGAAGCGCCCGCCGTAGCCGCCGGCGGCCCAGAGCGCGTCGCGGCGCATGAGCGCGCTGGAGACCGGGATCGGGTTGCGCTCGTAGAGCGCGGGCAGCCCGAACATTCCCGCGGGAACGTCGTGCCAGCGCTCGCCGGTCGGGCGGCCGTCCGCGCCGACGACCTCGGCCGAGCCGAAGCACGCCGCGACGCCAGGCTGTGCGCGCAGCGCGTCGAGCTGCGCGGCGAGCTTGCCCGGCTGCCACGCGTCGTCGGCGTCGCAGTGGGCGACCAGCTCCATATCGGCGCCCAGAGCGGCCTCGCCGGTCGCGCGCGCGGCGGCCACGCCACCGCGGCGCTCGCGCCGCGCGACCGTGCAGCGCGGCGCGTGATCGGGGTGCAGGCGCAGCGGCTCGGACGAGCCGTCGTCGACCACGACCACGGCTGCCGGCGCCGGATCCTGGGTGAGGACGGAGTCGAGCGCCTCGGCGAGGAACGGCGCCCACCCGTGGACGGGGACCACGACCCCTGCGCGCACGGGCATGCAGGCTACGTATCCTGCCCGCGTGGCCGAGCTGCCCGACGACGTCCGCGCGCTGCTGGAGGCTCCGAACTTCGCCCACCTCGCCACGGTGCTGCCCGACGGGTCGCCGCACACCGTGCCGGTGTGGGTGGGCTTCGAGGACGGGCGGATCGCGTTCTTCACCCAGCCGAGCTCGCGCAAGGCCCGCAATCTCGCGCGCGATCCGCGCGTGGCCATCTCGATCGTCGATCGCGCGAACCCGTACCTGATGGCCCAGATCCGCGGGCGGGTCGCGGGCACGCTCGAGGGCGACGAAGCGCTGGTGGTCATCGATCGCCTCTCGCAGCGCTACATCGGCGAGGACTTCCCGATGCGCAGCGGCGTGGTGTTCCTCATCGAGCCCGAGCGCGCGTTCTCGATGGACCTGCCGTTCCGCGAGCGGTGAAGCGCGCGCCGGTTGCGATCGCCCTGCTGGCGCTGGCGCTGCCCGCGCGCGCGGACGCGCACGTCGAGGTGCTGCCGGACAAGCCGCTGCTCGAGCAGGAGCAGGAGTTCGTCGTCCGCGTGCCCGACGAGCGCGACATCCCGACGACCGCCGTGCGCGTCGTGTTCCCGAACGGCGTGAAGGTCTCGCAGTTCGCCCCGCTCGCCGGATGGAAGCGAAGGGTGCTGCTCACGCGCGACCGCCGCCCGCGCGGCGTCGTCTACACCGGCGGGCGGATCGCGCCGGGCGAGTACGGCGAGTTCCGCTTCCTGGCCACGCCGAGCCGTGCGGGGCCGGTCGTGTGGAAGACCTTCCAGACCTACGCCGACGGCGCCACGAAGCCATGGACCGGCCCGCCGGAGCCGCCGGGCGCCAAGGAGGAGAAGGAGACCGGCCCGACCGAGCAGGGCCCGGCGCCGGCCACCGAGGTCACCGCGGTGCCCGACATCGTGGCCGGGGGCGCGTCGGCCCCGGACGGCAAGGCGGTCTCGTCCGACGCCGCGATCTGGCTGGGCGTCATCGCGATCGTCATCGCCCTGGGCTCGGCGCTCGCCGCCGGCTTCCTGTGGTCGACCCGCCCCGCGGCGCTGCCGGCCGACGAACCCGAGGATCTCGTCGAGGACGCGACTCAGGTCCGCCCCGGGACCTGAGAGACCAGCAGCGACGCGACGAGCACGATGCCGAGCGACAACGCCAGCTCGAGGCGGGCGTTGCGCGAGACGAGGCGCAGCGTGGCGCGGTTCGCGCGTCCGCGGACGGCGATCGCCGCGAGGACGCGGCGGTTCTGGAAGGCCAGCACCGCGAGCGGGCACAGCAGCGTCACCTTGATGACGATCGAGCGCCCGTACGCGGTGTCCCACAGCTGGCTGGGGTCCGACAGCTCGGCGATCGCGCGCAGTGTCCCCGTGACCACCGCGGCGCCGACGGCGAGCAGGGCGAGCCGCGAGAAGCGCGCGAGCACGGCCGCGCCGAGCGCCGTCCCGCGCGGCGCGACGCGCGGCAGCCGCGCGAGGACGAACCCGAGCGCCGCCAGACCGCCCGTCCACACGCAGACCGCGACGAGGTGGATCGCGTCGTCGGCGACGGAGAGCGTCCGGCCGGGCGCCTGGCTGGCGTGACCCTGCGAGGAGATCAGCACCAGGCACGCGCCCAGCAGGCCCGCCATGACCGTCGCCGAGCCCCCGCGGCCGGCCGGGCGGCGCTCGCCGCGCTCGGCCTCCGCGATCGGCTCGGCGAGGAACTCCCACAGCGCGACCGCGACGAGGACGAGCAGCAGCCCGAGCCGCACCTGGAAGTGCGTGCCGAACCGCGTCTCGGAGAACACGCGGTAGACGCCGTTGGGATTGGCGAACGCGCTTGGCACGCTCGAGCCGAGCGACGTCGCCGTCTTGGTCACCAGCACGGCGAGCTCGCCGACGACGGCCACGCCGACCAGCGACCAGAAGCCCGTCCAGAACCGGTCGCGGAACCACGCGAGCGACGCGGCGCCCTCGTCGGGCGCGACGCGCGCGCGCCAGCGCCAGGCCGGCGCCCACACCAGCCGGCGGAAGGCGATCAGCGCGAGCGCGCCGCCGAGGCCGACGAGCTCCAGGAAGCGCGCGACAACCGACCACGCGCTCGCCTCCCCCGGTCCCGCCTCGAGGTTGCCGAGGACCGGCTTCTTCAGCGCCGCGCCTCCGGTCGCGAACGTCGTCGCACCGTCGACGATGTGCGAGTCGGCCGAGACGATGCGGTAGCGCACGGTGTAGCTGGCCGGCGGCAGCGCGGGCGCCAGCCGCACGACGACCTCGCTCGCGTCGCGTGGGCTGGTGCGCCCGCCGCCGACGCTCACGACGCGCCCGCGCTCGTCGACGACGCTGACGTCGGCGCGGCGCAGCAGCTCGACCGGCTCGGAGAACTTCAGCGTCACCCGCGCGGGCGAGAACGCGACCTCGCCGCGGTCGGGCGGCGTGCTCGTCAGCAGCGCGGCGTGCGCGTGGGCGGCCGGCGCGGCGGCGAGCAGCAGGCCGAGGGCGGCGACGAGCGGCAGGGCGAGGCGACGCAAGGGAGTGGGCGCTGCTGGGCTCGAACCAGCGACCTCCGCCTTGTAAGGGCGGCGCTCTGGACCAACTGAGCTAAGCGCCCGGCCCAGGGCAGGCTAGCCCTCGCATGCCCGCGTGCGCGCGCGTGGCGAGCCGGTGGTCTTCAGGTGGACCTGCCACGATCGAGGGCATGCCCGAGTTCTCCGAGTACCCGCCCGGCACCCCCTCGTGGGTCGATCTGGGCTCACCCGACGTCGACGCCTCCGCTCGCTTCTACGGTGGGCTCTTCGGCTGGGAGGCCGCCGAAGCCGGACCGCCGGAGGAGACCGGCGGCTACCGCATGTTCACGTTGCGCGGCAAGCAGGTCGCCGGCCTCGGCCCGCTGCAGCAGGAGGGCCAGCCGCCGGCCTGGACGACGTACATCGCCTCCGAGAACGCCGACCAGACCGCGGAGAAGGCGAGCGGCGCGGGCGGCCAGGTCTTCATGCCGCCGTTCGACGTGCTCGACGCCGGGCGAATGACGATCATCGCCGACCCGACGGGCAGCGTGTTCGGCGTCTGGCAGCCGGGCCGCCACACCGGCGCGCAGCTGGCCAACGAGCCCGGGTCGTTCGCGTGGAACGAGCTGCGGACGCGCGACATCGGGGCCGCGAAGAGCTTCTACAACGCCGTGTTCGGCTGGGACGTCGATACGCAGGACTTCGCGGGCGGCCAGTACACGATGTTCAAGGTCGGCGACAAGGTCGTGGCGGGCGGCATGGACATGGGCGACATGTTCCCCGCCGAGGTCCCGCCGCACTGGGGCGTCTACTTCGTGGTCGAGGACTGCGACGCGGCCGCCGCGAAGGTCCGCGACCTCGGCGGCCAGGTCCAGTCCGAGCCTATGACCACGTCGGCCGGCCGGATGGCCGCGGTCGCCGACCCGCAGGGCG
>VAWY01000217.1 GCA_005888335.1 Actinomycetota bacterium | reverse complement strand
GAGTCCCGCCGGGGGCATTCTGTCCGACGCGGACGCGAACTATGTTCGTGTTCCAGCACCGCCCCCACGTCCGCAAGAGTGGCCGCCCGCCGCCCGCAGACAGCACGGCTTTCGAGGCTGAGTGCCCGAGGCACGGGCCGTCGGTGTTCTACCGGTTCGCCAGAGGCGAGACACGATGCAAGCGCTGCCTGGGTGAGGCCGTCACCACGCGGCATCAGAAGATCAAGCGACTGCTCGTCGAGGAGGCGGGAGGCAGCTGTCGCGTCTGCGGGTACGAACGCTGCATCGTGAACCTCCAGTTCCACCACGTCGACCCGGCGACGAAATCGCTCCGGATGTCGACCGCCAGCGGCAAGTCCCTCGCCTCCTACCGCGAGGAGACGAAGAAGTGCGTCCTCGTCTGCGCCAACTGCCACGGCGAGATCGAGGCCGGCCTGATCGAGAGCCCGCCGCCGTA
>VAWY01000071.1 GCA_005888335.1 Actinomycetota bacterium | reverse complement strand
CTCGGCGAACGCCTCGAGCTCGAACGAGTGCGCGTCGTGGACGGGCTCGTCGATGGGCCGGCGGCGCAGCCAGTGCACGGCGAAGCCGCCGGGCCCGACGCCGGCGAGCGGGTGATCGGCGCCGATGTCGAGGGCGACGCGCCAGTAGTCGTAGCGGTTCGAGCTCGCGCTCGAGAAGCGCTGGTTGGTGGCGCCGAAGGCGGCCGGGCGGTCATGGCCGGTGAGCACGACCGGGACGATCAGGACCGCGACCAGCGTGGCGACGGCGGCCGGGCGCGCCCACGCCGGGCCGGCCAGGCGCCGGTCGCCGGCGGCCTCCTCGCGGGCCGCGGCGGCGGTGAGCAGCGCGGCGAAGGCGGCGAGGGCCAGCGCGGCGCCGAGCACGGCGCCGCCGCCGATCTCCCGCGCGCTCGCCGAGCCGGCAAGCGCGCGCACGCCGTCGGACGACCCGGCCACCGCGCTGGCCAGGATCCCGGTCGCGAGGGCGACGCCGAGCGCGCGCAGCTGCGCCCGGGTGGGCGCGACGAGCAGGAGGACGAGCACGCCGGCGGCCAGCGCGGCGAGCGCGCCGCGGGAGAAGCTCAGGTAGACGCCCATGGCCAGCGGGACCGCGCCCGCCGCCGCCGCGCAGCGCACGGCGCGCGGGCGCGACGGCTCGCCCGCCAGCCGCGCGCACAGCACGAACCCGATCGCCGCCAGGCTGCCGGTGGCGTTCCAGTACGTCAGCGGCTGCTCCAGGCGCCCGCCCGCGCTGAACGAGCGATGGAGCGTGACCACGCCCGGCGCCAGCCGGCCGGACAGCCCGTAGCCGATCACGACGACCGTCCCGGCGGCCAGCGCGGGCTCGAGCCACGCGAGGCGGGCGCGCGAGCGCCACGCCGCCGCGGCGGCGGCGAACGCGGCGAGGTAGAGCAGCGCGCGCTGGACGTCGGCACGTCCGTCGAAGGCGATCGGCGACCAGGTCGAGGCGATCGCCACCCAGGCCGCGTAGGCGGCGAGCGCGGCGAGCGCCGCGCGACCGGGCGCCGCCGCCGGGACGACGGCGCGCGGCTCGCCGAGCGCCGCGGCGGCGAGCGCGACGGCGGCGACGGCCAGCGCGACGAGGCGCGCGTGCTCGAAGTAGCCGCCGCTCACGAAGGCCAGCACGGTGGGGCCGGCGGCGAGCAGGGCGCAGGCACAGAGCAGGACGGGTCGGCGCATCGGCCGCGGGACACTACGTAGCCTGCCCGGCCGCATGGCCGCTGCGGCGAGTGGGTCTCCTCGTGACGAGACGCGTGAAATGGCCAGGCGCCGGCGCCGACTGGCAAGGACGCAGGGAGGGCACAGTGGCGCAGCCACGGGCCCGACCGAGGACGCCGCCAGGCGGTGATCGGCGTCCGCCATTTCGTGTGGCACGTTGCGAGGAGGCCCACCGGTGACCGGGCGATCGCCCTCGGCCTGACCGCGGCGTGCCTGGCGCTCGCGGTGGCCCAGCGACCGGGGCAGGTCATCGCCGACACGAAGATCGACCTCTACGTCGACCCCGGCGAGTTCCTGACGCGCGTCGCCGCGGCGTGGACGCCGACCGGCTCGCTCGGGCACGTCTTCGGCGGCCAGTACGGCGGCTACCTCTTTCCGATGGCGCCGTGGTTCGCGCTGGGCGAGCTCGCGGGGGTCCCCCTCTGGATCGTGCACCGGCTGTGGCTCGGCGCCCTGCTCGCCGCGTCGGCCTACGGCGTCCTGCGGTTGCTCGATGCGCTCCTGGGCCGACCGCGCGGCGCCGCGCACGCCGCGGCGGCGGCGCTCTACGTGCTCAACCCGTACGTCGCGGTCTATGCCAACCGCACGTCGGTGGCCCTGCTGGCCTACGCGGCGCTGCCCTGGCTGCTGCTCGCCGTCCACCGCGGGCTGCGCGAGCCGCGGGGCTGGCGCTGGCCCGCGGCGTTCGCGCTCGCGCTGACGTGCACGGGCGGCGGCGTCAACGCCGCGACGACCGCGTGGCTGCTGCTCGGGCCGGCGCTGCTGCTCGCCTACGAGCGCCTGGCGGGCGGCGTGGCCGGCCGCTCGGCGGGCGCGTTCCTGCTCCGCCTCGCGCCGATCACCGCGCTGGCCAACGCCTGGTGGGTGCTGCCGGTGGTCGTCCACGCGCGCTACGGCCTGAACTTCCTGCCCTTCACCGAGCAGCCCGGGACGATCTGGGGGCCGACGAGCGTGACCGAGTCGCTGCGGCTGATGGGGTTCTGGACGAGCTACATCGGCGTCGGCTTCGGCGGCGTCCTGCGGCCGTTCGCGTCGCACGGGCCGCCGCTGCTCTTCGATGCGCCGATCCTCACCGCCGGACTCGCCGTGCCCGCGCTCGCGCTGGGCGGCTTCGCGTGGACGCGCCGCTGGCGCTACGGGCCGTTCTTCCTCGCCCTCGTGCTCGCGGGCGTGCTGGTCATGAGCGCGGGCTTCCCGGAGGGCACGCCGCTGCGCCGCGCGCTGACCGGCGTCTACTACCACGTCCAGGCGGTCCAGTTCCTGCGCACGACGTACAAGGCCGGGCCGCTGGTCGCGCTCGGGCTCGCCGTGCTCGGAGGGGGCGCCTTCGGGCTCGCGTGGTCGCGGTGGGCGCCCGCGCGCGCCCGCGTGGCGCTGGCCGCCGGTGCGCTCGCCCTCGCCGGGGCCGCCGCCTGGCCGCTGACGTCGGGGCGTGCCCCCGAGCCGCAGCTCGCCTTCAAGGTGCCCGCGGCGTGGCGCGACGCCGCCCGTGCCGTCGACCGGCTGCCGCCCGGCGACCGCGCGCTCGTCCTGCCCGGCGAGCTGTTCGCGTACTACGACTGGGGCGGGACCATCGACCCGATCCTGCCCTCGCTGGCGCACCGCCCGGTGGCCGAGCACACGCTCGTGCCCTACGCGGACCTGCGGGCGGTCGACCTGCTCGCGAGCGTCGACGCGCTCGTCACCCAGGAGCGCGCCGTGCCCGGGCAGCTGCCGGCGCTGCTCGACCTGCTCGGCGTGGGGGCGGTCGTCACGAGCACCGACGTGGACCGCTCGCGCGCCGGGGCGGTCGGGCCGGTCGAGGCAGCCGACGTGCTCGGGCGCCGCGGGCGCGCGTTCGGCGCCTGGCGAACGCTGCCCGCGGCCGCCGGGCGCGTGCGCGGGCCGGTTCGCCTGCCGCGCGTCCGCGTCGCGCGCGTTCGCACCGGAGGGCTCGTCCGCCTCGTGGCGCGCGAGCCGGAGACGATCGTCGACGGCGGGGGAGAGGGGATCGCCGAGCTGGCCGCTTTCGGCATGCTGCGCCCCGACCGCCCGCTCGCCTACGCGGCCGACGCGGGCACGGCGCGCGTCCGCGCCGCCGCGCGCGCAGGCGGCGAGCTCGTCGTCACCGACAGCAACCGCCGGCGCGCCTATGTCGCCTCGCGCTACCGCGCCAACACCGGGGCGACGCTCGAGCCCGGCCAGGACGTCTCGGCCGACGGGACGATGCTCGAGCCGTTCGGCCGCGGGCCCGACGGGCAGACCGTCGCGCGGGTGGCCGGCGGCGTGTCGGTGACGGCGCCGGCCTCGCCGCAGGTCACGCAGTTCCCCGAGCACCAGCCGCTCGCCGCGGTGGACGGCGACCCGCGCACCGCGTGGCTCGCCGACCGGCTGCTGTCGCGCTCGCGCCATCACCTCGACGTGGGCTTCGACCGCCCGCGCGACGTGCCCGCGATCGACCTCATGCCCTACGACGACTCGCGCGGCGTGGTGACGCGCGTGGCCGTCAACGGGCGCACGTTCGGCGTGCGGCGCGGGTGGAACCACCTCGTGGTCGGGCTGCGCGGCGTGCGGGAGTTGAGCGTGCGGATCGCGGACGTGCGTGGGCCGAGGCGGCGGGCTGCCGCGGGCGGCGGCATCCGCGAGCTGCGGGTGCCGGGGCTGCGCGTGCACGAGACGCTGCGCCCGCCGGTGCTCGTCGAGCGCGCGCTGCGCGGCGCCGATCTCCGCCGCGCCGCCCTGACGTACCTGCTCGCGCGCACGACGATCGACGCCCCCGGCCGCGAGGGCCCGCCCGTCGGGCCGTGGCAGGCCGGGCTGCTGCGTGACCGCGTCGACCCGGAGCCGCGCCTGGCCCGCACGATCGACCCGCCGGCCGCGCGCCGCTGGCGCGCCGACGCATGGATCGGCGTCGACCCGGGCGCGTCGGACGCCGCGCTGGACCGCCTGGCGGGCGACGAAGCGGAGACCGGCTTCGTGGCGACCTCGTCCGGGCGCTACCAGAACGACCCGTCCGCCCGGGCGTCGAGCGCGTTCGACGGGGACCGGACGACCGCGTGGCTCGGTCCGTGGTCGGCGCGGCGACCGGTGCTGCGCTGGCGCACGCGGCGGGCGGTGACGGTGCGGCGGCTGCGGCTGGTCGCGCCGCGCCTCACGGTCCGCGCGCCCGTCCGCGTGGCGCTCGCCGTCGACGGCCACGCGCCGGCGCTGCTCGCCGTCCGGCGCGGCGCCGTCGCGCTTCCGGCGCCGGTCCACGGGCGGCGCTTCGCACTGACCGTCCTGCGGGCGCGGTTCCCGCGCGGCGCGACCGGGCTCGAGCGCATGCGCCGTGCGGTCGGGATCGCGGAGGTTCTCGGCGTGCCCGGCGCGCGCGCCCGGCCGCGGCGCAGGGGGGCGCTGCGCGGTCGCTGCGGCGACGCGACGATCGAGACCGCCGCGGGGCGGATCGCGCTGCGCGTGTCCGGCGACGTCGCCGATCTCGACGCGGCCCGGCCCGTGCGCGCGATCGCCTGCGGGCCGCCGATCGCCCTTCCCGCCGGCCGCCAGGACCTCTTCGGCGGCCGCGGCGTGGTGCGCGTCGACCAGCTGCGCCTGCGGTCGCCGGCGCCGCAGCCCGCGCCGTCTCCGTCCACCGCCGGCAGCGTCCTCGCCCCCGGCCACCCCGGCGACGGCGAGCGCGACGGCGTGCGGCTCGACGTCCGGCGGCCGGGCTGGCTCGTGGACGGCGAGAGCTACAACCGCGGGTGGCGGGCCACGTGCGACGGGCGTTCGCTGGGGGCGCCCGTGCCGATGCAGGGCTACGCCAACGCGTGGCGCGTCAGGCCCGGGTGCCGCAACGTCGACGTCGCCTTCGCTCCCGACCGGGTGCTGCCGTGGGGCTACGGCATCTCGCTGGTCACGTGCCTCGCTCTCGCCGCGGCGCTCCTCCTGCGCCGCCGCCGGCCGTCCGCCGCCGCGAGCCCGCTCGCACCCCTGCCCGACGAGCCCGCGCCGCCCCGCTGGCCGCTGCCCCGGGCGCTCGCCGCGGGCGCCGCCGCCGCGGTCGTCCTGGGCTTCGTCTTCGCGCTGCGCGCCGGCGTCGTTCTCGGTCCCGCCGTGGCGCTCGTCCTCGCGCGCGGCATCCCCGCCCGCCGCCTGGCCCTCGCCGCCGGCGCGCTGCTGCTCGTGCCCGTGCCGATCCTCTACGCCACCGCCGGCGGCGACCGCGGCGGCTACGACACGAACTACGCCGCCGATCGCATCGCCGCGCACTGGGTCGGCGTGCTCGCGCTGTGCTGCCTCGGGGCCGCGCTGTGGCGGACGCTGAGCGCGCTCAATACGGCCAGGGACCCGGCCGCAGCCGCGCGACGATCAACGCCTTGACGACGAGGTTGCGCGCGAACCACGGCAGCTGAGCGAGCTGCGCGGCGGCGTTGCCCGCCCGCGCCCGGCCGGACACGGGCGCGCGGACGTACTCGGCGAGCGAGCCCGCGCGGCCGCGGTAGCGCCACTCGCCCGCGAAGACCACGCCGCGCAGCAGGGCGAGCGTGACGCCGACCGACGAGAACGCGTCGTGCACGAGCAGCGCCCCTCCGGCGCGCACGCGGGCGCCCCAGCGCTGCAGGTCGGCGCGCGCCGGCCGGTAGCGGTGCGCCCCGTCGACGTAGAGGAGGTCGACCGCACCTTCGACCGCCTCGAGCGCGTCCTGCGATGGCGCGCGCACGTGGCGCACGCGCCCGGCCACCCCGAACCGCTCGAGGTTCGCGCGAAACGCCGCGAGGTCTGCCTCGCCGAGCCCCGGCCGCGCGGCGATCTCCTGCGGCCCGCGGTCGGAGCCGAGGTGCGGATCGATCGCGACGACCTCGGCGTCGGCGGGCGCGGCGCGGGCGAGGACGATCGTCGAGCGCCCGCGGAACGAGCCGATCTCGACCACCAGCGCTCCCGGCCCGAGGCGGCGCGCGGCGGCGGCCAGACGGTCGGCCTGGGCGTCGGTGAGCCAGCCCTCGACACCCGCCGGGGCGTCGGCAAAGACTTCGTCTTTGCTTGCGCGAACTTCGTTCGCGCGGGCCGGGGGGAACGGGGCGTCCGTCATCCGGCGCGGACGGCGAGCCGCGCGCCCGCCCGCAGCCGCAGCGCCAGCGCAAGGACCCCGAGCGCCGCCGCGCACTGCAGCGCGAGCACCAGCGCCGCATAGGACACCAGCGAGAACGTCCCCGAGCTGAGCAGGAACGGCTCGATGACGGCGACCACGCCGAGCACCCACAGGAAGCTGGTCCGGCCGAGCGCGAGCATGTACTGCACGGTCAGGTAGGCGCAGGCGAGCAGCGTCATCGCGGCGCCGAGCACGACGAGCGCACCCGCCGCGCTCGTGAACTCGCTGCCGAAGGCCAGCGAGATCAGCAGCCGCGGCGCGGCCGCGAACACCGCGAGCGCCGGGAGGGCGACCACGGTCAGGACGCCGAGCGCGCGGCGCAGGACGGGCAGCGGGTCCAGCCCGGCGGCGGCGCGGCGCGTCGCCTCGGGGAGCAGGTGCAGCGCGATGCCGATCGCCACCCAGACGACGGCCTTGGCCGCCACGGCCGCCGCGGCGTACGAGCCCGCCCGGTCGCCGCCGACCTGGTGGCGCACGACGATGACGTCGACGTTCTGCAGCAGCGCGAGCAGCGCCAGCCCGCCGACCGGCGCCCACGCGCCGCGCAGCAGCGAGCCGAGCGAGCGCGACGCCTCGCGCCCCTCGGGCCGCCCGAGCCGCCGCCGCAGCACGACGGCGAGTCCGATCGACGTCAGCGCCAGCGCCAGCGGCGTGCCCAGGAACGCGCCGGTCACGCCCGCGCCGGCGAGCACGAGCGCCAGCCCGCACACGAGCCGGCCGAAGGCCTCGACGATGAGGCTGATCCCGACCGGCGCGTAGGCGTGCACGCCCTGGAGTGCCCCGCGCTGGAGCGACAGCAGCAGCCACAGCCCGCCCGTCGGCAGGATGGCCGCCGCCGCGATCGGGTGCTCGGGGACGCCGACGAGGTGCGCGAGCGGCACGCGGAGCGCCAGCCCGACCGCCGCCGCGGCCAGCGTCGCGATCGCGAGATGCCGGCTCCACGCCGTCAGCGTCGCCGCCAGCCGGCCGCCCTCGCCGAGCGACCGCAGCGCGGTCTCCCGAGCCGCCGCGACCTGCAGCGCCTGTCCGCCGACCAGCAGGATCAGGAACGCCGACACCAGGGCGGCGAGCGAGCCGTAGCCGGTGCTGCCGAGCAGGCGGGTGAAGATGACCGTGAAGCCGAGCTGGACGGCGTTGGCCCCGAGCGTGGCCGCGGCGAGCCCGCCCGCCTTCGCCGTCTCCGAGCTGCGCAGCTGGTCGCGCAACGACACGCGCGGCGCGGCGGCCGCCTTCTCGAGCACCGCGAGGTTCGCCTGCGCCGTCGTCTCCCACGTGAAGCCCCGGGCGCGGGCCTCAGCGGCCGCGCCGAGCTCGTCGCGGCGCACGGGGTCCGCGATCAGCGCGCGCACCTTCGCGGTGAGCTCCTCGGGCGTGTCGGCCAGCAGCCCCGTCTGACCGTCGACGATCGACTCGCCGAGGCCGCCGACGCGCAGCGCCGCGCTCGGCGTCCCGCACGCCGCGGCCTCCATTACCGTCAGGCCCCAGCCCTCCGCCGACGACGCGGTCAGCGACAGCCACGCCCGGCCGTAGAGCTCCGCCTTGCCGTCCTCGGGCACGAAGCCGTGGAAGCGCACGCGCTCGGTCAGCCCGCGGCGTGCCACGTCGGCCTCCAGCGCGGCGCGGTGGTCGCCGTCGCCGGCGATGTCGAGCACCGCGCCGGGAACGCCCTCGAGCACGTCGAGCGCGACCTCGATGCGCTTGTACTGCTTGAGGCGCCCGAGGTAGAGCAGGGACGGCTGGGGTGAGCGCACGCCCGGGCGGAACTGCGACGGCTCGACGCCCAGGTAGGCGACGTGAATGCGCTCGGGGGCGACGCCGAGATCGAGAAGCTCCGCCCGCGCGGCGTCGGAGATCGTCAGCACGTCGGTGCCGCGGTACAGCCACTTCAGCGGCGCCCGCTCGGCGAAGAAGGCGGCGATGCGCCCGCGCCGGCCCAGCTCAGCGACATAGTGGTCCTGGTGGACGTGGTGGACGAGCGCGACGCGCGGCTTGCGCAGGAACCACCACAGCGGCGTGAAGAACGCGATGCCGTTGATCACCTCGAGGACGACGTCGGCGTCGCGCCCGAGGCCGCGCCACACCGTGAGCGCCGCGCGCGGGAAGACGGTCAGGCGCGTCCCCATCCGGTGCACGACGAGGTTCGGCGCCAGCCGCTCGCAGCGCTCGGCTCCGGGGTAGTCCCCGGCGATCACCGTCACGCGATGGCCCAAGGCCGTCCAGCGCGCGACCTGGCCGTAGAGGTTGGTCCCGGTACCGCCGCCCTGGGGGTGCGTCCAGTCGCGGTCCGTGAGCAGGAGGATGTGCAGCGGGCGGCCGATGCGCGCGACGCTAGCGGGTCGGCCGCCGGGCCGGTCCATCGGCCGCCTGCACTACCCTGCCGACCTGATGCCCGCCCCCCGGCGTCTCCTTCCCGTGCTCGCAACCGTCGCCCTGACGCTGCCCGCCGCGCCCGCGCGCGCCCAGGGGGCGGGCGACGATCAGTACCAGGACCCGTTCGGCAGCTCGACCACCACGCAGCGCCGCGATCAGTCTTCCAGTGCCAAGCGCCCCAGGCGCACGGCGCGCCAGACGCAGACCACGCCGGGCGAGCCGGGCTTGAGCCCGCAGCCGCCGGTGTCGCCCTCGAAGCCTTCGGGCTCCTCGGCCGCGCCCGCGGGGGCCGCCCCGGCACCGGCGCCGGCCGTCGCGCTGCCCCGCACGGGCACGGAGGTCCCCGGGATGGCGCTGCTCGGCCTCGGCCTGCTCGTGTCGGGCGTCGGCCTGCGCCTGCGCACGGTCGATGAGACGCTCTTTTAGTGGCCACGACCGGGACCCCGACGGATTCCGGGCGTCGCATGCCGCCCACCACCGGCGGCGGGCGTGGCCTGCCATACATCGCTGGCTAGGCCGGCGGTGCCGGCCGACCCGGCGATCCTCGACGTGGCGCTGCCACGCCTTCGGATGCCGGCCGGACCCAGCCGGGGCCATGCAACGCCCGACGATCCGCCGGGGCCCCGGCCGTGACCATTGAGCGCTTCGAGACGGCCAGCGCAGACGAGACCGAGGCGCTCGGCGCCCGCCTGGCCGCCGGCCTGAGGCCGGGCGACCTCGTCCTCGTCGAGGGCGAGCTGGGGACGGGAAAGACGACGCTCGTCCGCGGCGCGGTGCGGGCGCTCGGCCACGCCGGGCGGGTGACCAGCCCGACGTTCACGCTGGCCAGCCGCTACGAGGACGCGCGCCTGCCCGTCTCGCACCTGGACCTCTACCGCCTGCGCGGCGCCGGCGCCGACGAGGAGGACCTCGCGCTGCTCGACGACGAGCTGGCCGGCGACCGCGTCGTCTTCGTCGAATGGCCCGAGGCGCTCGCCGCCGACGAGCTCGGCCGGCCGCCCGCGGTCCGGGTGGTCTTGCGCCACGCGGGCGGCGACCGGCGCGAGGTGGAGGTCGTCCGCTGACCGTCCTGGGGTTCGACACCGCGACCGCCGCCACCGCCGTCGCACTGCTCCCCGACGGCGGCGCCGAGCCCCTCGAGGCCCGCGACGACCCCGTGCCCGGCGAGCGCCCGCGCCACACCACGCGGCTGCTCGCGCTCGCCCGCACGCTGCTTGACCGCGCCGGGCTCGCGTTCGCCGACCTGGACCTGATCGCCGTCGGCACCGGCCCGGGCTCGTTCACCGGGCTGCGCATCGGCGTCGCCACCGCCCGCGCGCTCGCTCAGGCGACCGGTGCGCCGGTGGCCGGCGTCTCGACCCTGCGGGCCCTGGCCGAGGTGCCCGCCGATCCCGAGACGCTCGTCCTGCCCGTCGTCGACGCGCGGCGCGGCGAGGTCTTCGTCGCGGGCTGGCGCGGCGGCGCGGAGGTCTTCCATCCACGCGCCATGACGCCGGGCGAGCTTGCCGAGCTCGCCGAGGCGGGCGGTGCCGGCGAGCGCCGCCCTTGGCTGGGGGTGGGGGACGGCGCAGTACGCTTTCACGACGTGCTCGTCGCGGCCGGGGTCAGCGTTCCGGAGCCGGGCTCACCGGTGCACCGGATCAGCGCGGTCACGGTCTGCCGTCTCGCCGCCGAAGCCGAGCCGGCGCCGGGCCGGGCCGTCGTCCCCGACTACCTGCGAGCGCCCGACGCCGAGGAGGCGCTGCGCGCCCGCACCGAGCGCCGCTGACATCCCCCCGCCATGGCCACCACCGCCCTCGAGATCCGCCGCCTGACCTACGCCGATCTGCCGCAGGTCATCGCGATCGAGCGCCGCGCGTTCCCCACGCCGTGGTCGCTGGCCATGTTCGTCCTCGAGCTCTCCAAGCCGAGCGGGATCTGCCTCGCCGCGATGCGCGACAACCGGCTGGCGGGGTACCTCATCTGCTCGCGCTACGACCGCGTCTGGCACATCATGAACGTGGCCATCGACCCCGATCATCGCCGCCAGGGGATGGCCACGGCGCTGCTCAACCGGCTGCTCGAGCGCGTCGGCGAGGACGACGCGCGCTTCACGCTCGAGGTCCGCCGGTCCAACGGGGGGGCGATCGTCCTCTACGAGCGCTTCGGCTTCAAGGTGGCCGGCCTGCGCCGGCGCTACTACCAGGACAACGGCGAGGACGCGTTCGTCATGTGGCGCACGCCCGCCACGCTGGAGGGCCGCCTCGACGACGTGCCCAACGCCCAGCCCCCGCTCGGCCACCCGTGATCCTGGCCATCGAGACCAGCTGCGACGACACGTGCGCGGCGGTCGTCGACCCGGCCGACGGCACGATCGCCGCCAACGTCGTCTCCTCGCAGGGCATCCACGACCGCTACGGCGGCGTCGTCCCCGAGGTCGCCGCGCGCCACCACCTCGAGCTGCTCGACGTCGCCGTCGACGATGCGCTGGCGACCGCGGGGATCGGCCTCGACGACGTGTCGCTGGTGGCCGTCACGCAGGGGCCCGGGCTCGTCGGCGCGCTCCTCATCGGGATCGCCGAGGCGAAGGCGCTCGCGCTCGCCCGCGGCCTGCCGCTGGCGCCCGTCGACCACCTCCGGGGTCACGTCGCGGCCAACTACCTCGCGCCCGACCCGTTCGAGCCGCCGTTCGTGTGCCTGATCGCCTCGGGCGGCCACACGCTGCTGGCCAGCGTGGAGGACCGTGCGGGCTTCACGGTGCTCGGCGCGACGCTCGACGACGCCGCCGGCGAGGCGTTCGACAAGGGCGCGCGGCTGCTCGGCCTGCCGTTCCCGGGCGGCCCCGCGCTGCAGGCCCTGGCCGAGGAGGGCGACCCCCACGCCTTCGACTTCCCCACCGCGCACGGCGTGCCCGGACTCGACTCCTCGTTCGCCGGCCTGAAGACCGCGCTGCTCTACGCGGTGCGCGACAACGCCGACGCGCCCAAGGCCGACCTCGCCGCCTCCTACCAGCGGGCGATCGTCGAGCAGCTCGCGCGGCGCGTCGAGCGCGCGCTGGAGCAGACGGGGCTCGATCGGCTGGCCATCGGCGGCGGGGTGGCGGCCAACGGACCGCTGCGCGAGCGCGTCCGCGCCCTCGGCGTGCCCGTCCACGTGCCGCCGATCGCCCTGTGCACCGACAACGCGGCGATGATCGGCTCGGCGGCGCGCTACGTCGAGCCGCTGGCGGCGGGCGGCTACGACGCGCTCGACGCCTATGCCACCGGGGAGCGCGGGCTCTAGTACCCGTAGCCGTAGCCGCCGCCAGACGACGGCTTGGACTTCTTCTCGACCTTCTTGCCGGTCGCGTCGAGCACGTACCACTCGGCGCCGAACGCCTTCGATCCCTGGCCCTTGACGTCGCCGGGCCGGCTGTCGCCCGAGAAGCGATAGACGGGGTGGCCGGCGTAGGTCACCTGGACCGCGCCGTCGCTGCGCTTCGTCGTGCCGAGCAGCTTCGCCGACGCTCCGCCGCCGCCCGTCGGCCGCCCGCTGACGGTCACGGGCGGCCACGCCTTCGCGCATGCCCCCGAGCACTCGCTGCGCGTGCCGCGGTCCTTCTCGAAGAGGTAGACGGTCCGCCCGGAGCCGTCGACCAGGATGTTGCCCAGGTCCGAGCTGCGCACGGCGACCGAGCCCGACGACTTCATGCCGCCGCCGCCGCTGCTGCTGCTCGCGCCGCTGCCGCCCCCGCCGCCGCAGCCGGCGGCGACGAGGGCGAGCAGGGCGAGGGAAATCGTGACCGGGCGGGTGCGCATGGGGCGTCCTACGGCTAGAGACGCCTGCCTGCCGCGCAACCTTCCCTGCGACGCTGTCTGGATGCGCATCGTCACGCTCTACGGCCGGCCCGGCTGCCATCTGTGCGACGACGCGCGGGCCGCGCTCGAGAGGGTGCGCCTCGAGACGCCGTTCGAGCTCGTCGAGCGCGACATCGAAGCCGACGACGAGCTCCTGCGCCGGTACCTCGAGCGCATCCCGGTCGTCGCGCTCGACGGCCGCGAGCTGTTCGACTACTTCGTCGACGAGCGCGCCCTGCGGGCGGCGCTATCGTCAGCCCGCCGATGAGCCCCGACGTCATGACCCAGCCCGACCGCCTGTCCCTCGGGGTCGCCGCCCGCCTGTCGCGCTACCTGCAGGTGCTCACGCAGGCCAAGAAGGAGGGCAAGGAGACGATCTCCTCGCAGGACCTCTCGCGCTGGACGCACGTCAACTCAACGCAGATCCGCCGCGACCTGTCGGGCTTCGGCAAGTTCGGCAAGCGCGGCGTCGGCTACAACGTCGACTCGCTCGTCTCCCAGATCCGCAAGATCCTGCGGACCGCCGGCCAGCACAACATCGCGCTCTTCGGCGCCGGCCATCTCGGCAAGGCGATCGCCTCCTCGGACATCTTCGCCGACCACGGCTTCCGGGTCGTGGCGGTCTTCGACGTCGACCGCGGGAAGGTCGGCGAGAAGATCGGCAACACGACGGTCCGCCACGTCGAGGACCTCAAGACGGTCGTCGACGAGGAGGACATCGTGGTCGGCGTCCTCGCGGTCCCCACGGCGGCCGCGCAGGGGCTCGCCGATCAGCTCGTCGACGCCGGGGTGAAGATCATCTTCAACTACTCCGAGGCGCTGCTGCAGGTGCCGCCGGAGGTCACCGTGCACACCTCGAGCCCGGCGGTCGACCTCCTGTATGCGCTGTACTTCTATTTGACGTGACAATCGATCTCGACGCCGCCGTCGGGGTCTTCGCGGCGTCGAGGGACGGCACCGTGGGCCTCGAGGAAGAGTTCGCCGTCCTCGACGCCGAGTCGCTCGACATGGTCCCGCGCTTCGAGGAGCTGCGCGACGCGGCGGCCGACGACCCCGTGCTCGGCACGTCGATCTCGGGCGAGCTGATCTCCAGCGAGATCGAGATCCGGTCCGGCCGCGGCGAGGACCTCGCCGACTCATTCGCGCGCCAGCGCGAGGCGCGCCGGCGGCTGTTCGGTCTCGCGGCGGGCCACGCCTGCGCGCTCGGCTCGACGGGCACGCACCCGTGGGCGGACTTCCGCGAGCAGCGCTTCATCGACACCGAGCACTACCGGCGCGTCGTCGATGAGCTGCGCTACGTCGCCCAGCGCAACAGCACGTTCTCGCTGCACGTCCACGTCGGCGTGCGCGACGTCGACCGCGCCGTCCGCGTCTGCGACCGCCTCCGCGACGTGCTGCCGCTGCTGCTCGCCGTCTCGGCGTCGTCGCCCTACCTCGACGGCCAGGACGCCGGGCTGCACTCGGCGCGTACCCAGGCGTTCACCAAGAACTTCCCGCGCTGCGGCATCCCCGACGTCTTCGGCGGCTGGCCGGCCTTCCGCGAGTACCTCGACCTGCTGATCCGGACGGGCTCGATCATCGAGTACACACAGGTGTGGTGGTCGGTGCGCCCGCACCTGTCGTTCGGCACCGTCGAGGTGCGCATCTGCGACGCCCAGATGACGGCGGGCGAATCCGAGGCGCTGGCCGCGCTGATCGTCGCCTGCGTGCTGCAGGCCGCGCGCGACGACGACGAGGGCGTCCCGGCGGCGCACCGCCCGCGCCGGCTGCTCGAGGAGAACCTGTGGCGCGCCATCCGCTACGGCATGGACGGGGCGCTCGTCGACTTCGACCGCGGCGAGGTGGAGCCCGCCCGCGCGGCGCTCGAGCGCGCCCTGCGCTGGACGGCGCCCGTCCGCGAGGAGTACGGGATCGACCTGGCGCTGCCCGAGCTCAACGGGGCGCAGCGCCAGCGGCGGGCGCTCGACGCCGGCGCCTCGCTGCGCGAGGTCTACGCCGACGCTGTTCGCACCACCCGCGAGACGTATGCTGCGACCGATGAGAGGGCAGGAGCGCCAACCCACTGAAGAGGAGCTGCGCGCGGCCTACGAGGCCGAGCTCAAGCGGGTCCGCGTCGACGACGTCCTCGTCCAGACCGTCCTTTCGCTGATCAGCCTCGGAGGGCGCAAGGCCGGGCTGGCGCCGGGCAGCGAGGACGAGCGCGACCCCGAGCAGCTGCGCCAGGCGATCGAGGGCGCGCGCACGCTGCTGCCGCTGGTCGAGCCCGTGCTCGGGCCAGAGGCCGCGAAGGTGCGCGACGCGGTGTCGCAGCTGCAGCTCGCCTATGCGCGGATCGCGCGCGAGCCCGGCGAGCCCGGCGAGCCCGGCGAGCCCCCGTCGCAGGCGCCGCGCGAGGCCGAGCAGCCGCCCGGTCCCGGCCCCGCTCAGTCGAGCGGTCGGCTCTGGGTTCCCGGGCAGTAGCGGGCCGTTCCGCCGCGCCTCCCGGTATCCTGCGGCCGCTCTTGAGCCGGGTCGCCGCGTCCTCGCTGCCGTGCGACCCGGACACTGAACTGCGGAAGGAAGTCCCTTGAGTTCATTCTTGACCGACCACGGGGTGGTCATCGCGCTCCTGTGCGCGGGCGTCGCCGTGCTCTACGGCGCGACGACCTCACGCGCGCTGCTCGCGCTGAGCCCCGGCAACCTGGAGATGCAGCGCATCTCGGGGGCGGTCCAGATCGGCGCCCGCGCCTACCTGAGCCGCCAGTACACGACGATCGCCGCCGTCGCCGTCGTCCTCTTCGTCGCGCTGATCTTCGTGCGCGACTTCCGCACGGCTGCGGGCTTCCTGGTCGGCGGCCTGCTCTCGGCCTCCGCCGGGTTCATCGGCATGAACGTCTCGGTGCGCGCCAATGCACGCGTGGCCGAGGCGGCGCGCGGGGGCGTGCCGCGGGCGCTGAGCGTCGCCTTCCGCGGCGGCGCGGTGACCGGGCTGCTCGTGGTCGGCCTGGCGCTGCTCGGCGTCGCCGGCTACTACGGCGTGCTGACCTGGCTGTTCGACACGAGCGAGAAGCAGGCGGTCGACGCGCTCGTCGGCCTGGGCTTCGGCGGCTCGCTCATCTCGGTGTTCGCCCGCCTGGGCGGCGGCATCTTCACCAAGGGCGCGGACGTCGGCGCCGACCTCGTCGGCAAGATCGAGGCGGGCATTCCGGAGGACGACCCGCGCAACCCGGCGGTCATCGCCGACAACGTCGGCGACAACGTGGGCGACTGCGCGGGCATGGCGGCCGACCTCTTCGAGACCTACGCGGTCACCGCGGTCGCGGTCATGCTGCTCGGCGTCCTGACCTTCAACGAGCAGAGCGCGGTCGCGCTGTACCCGCTCGTGCTCGGTGGCGTCGCGATCATCGCCTCGGTCATCGGCACGTTCGCGGTCCGGGGCACCCACGTCGAGCGCGCGCTCTACCAGGGCCTGATCGTGTCGGGCCTCATCGCGGCGGCGGCCTTCTACCCGGTCACGCACTGGCTGATGGACGGCGTGACGCTGCGCAACGCCAGTGCGCCCGGCGAGGTGCCGACCGTCGTGAAGCTCTGGCTCTGCTCGATGGTCGGGATCGGCGTGACCGCGCTGCTCTTCGTGATCACCGACTACTACACGTCGACGCGCTTCGGCCCGGTCAAGAAGACGGCCGCGGCCTCGCAGACCGGCCACGCGACGAACATCATCCAGGGCCTCGCCCAGGGCCTGCAGGCGACGGCGCTGCCCGCGCTCGTGCTCGTCCTCGGCATCCTCGCCTCGTGGAAGCTCGCCGGCGTCTACGGCGTCGGCGTGGCGGTCATGGGGCAGCTGTCCCTGACCGGCCTCATCGTCGCGCTCGACGCCTTCGGGCCGATCACCGACAACGCCGGCGGCATCGCCGAGATGGCCGACCTGCCCGAGTCCGTGCGCAACGTGACCGACCCGCTCGACGCGGTCGGGAACACGACGAAGGCCGTGACCAAGGGCTACGCGATCGGTTCCGCGGTCCTCGCGGCGGTCGTCCTGTTCGCCGCGTTCCGCGACGAGCTGGCGCGCGCGGGCGAGACGGTGACCTTCGGCGTCGACGCGCCGCCCGTGCTCATGGGCCTGCTCATCGGCGGCATGATGGTCACGCTGTTCGCGGCGCTGTCGATGGAGGCCGTGGGCCGCGCCGGCGGCGCGGTCGTCGAGGAGGTCCGCCGCCAGTTCCGCGACAAGCCCGGGATCATGGAGGGCACCGACCAGCCCGACTACTCGCGCGCAGTCGACATCGTCACGCGCTCGGCGCAGCGCGAGATGATCATCCCGTCGCTCATCCCGATCGTCGTGACGCTCATCGTCGGCCTGATCTCGACGCAGGCGCTGGGCGGGCTGCTGATCGGCGTGATCGTCGTCGGGTTCTTCTTCGCCGTGCTCATGACCGCCGGCGGCGGCGCGTGGGACAACGCGAAGAAGCTCATCGAGGACGGCGCGTTCGGCGGCAAGGGCTCCGAGGCCCACGCGGCGTCGGTCACCGGCGACACGGTCGGCGACCCGTTCAAGGACACCGCGGGGCCGGCCATCAACCCGATGATCAAGGTCGCGAACATCGTGGCGATCTTGATCATTCCGATCATTACGTAGGGGTTCGGGCGGTTGCGTCCCGCGCGGTTTGTTGCGGCGGGGCGCGGCGCTGTCCGTTTGCACTGAGGGAAGCGAGGCGTGGTCTGCGCCCGCGCCGGGCGGGTGAGCGGGCGGCGAGGTGACCCGGCGGGTGCGCGTGGCGGCTCGCGCGGTGTGCCGCGGCGGGACGCAGCGTGGTCCGGGGCACCGAGGGGGAGCGGACCGTGGTCTGCGCCCGCGCCGGGCGGGTGAGCGGGCGGCGCGGTGACCCGGCGGGTCGAGAGTCGGATTGGGCCCCACTGTGGGGCCCAATCCCGCACTCGGCCTCGGGCCGAGCGGCAGCGCGCCACGCGCGGCCGGTCTTGCGGTCGAGAGTGCGATCGACCGCGCATATGACTGTCGATCCCACTCTCGACTCTCCACGAGCGGATACGCGCCAGGAGTGGGCGGTCCTGCGGACGAGTGTCGGATTCGCCCCGCATAACGGGATGAATCCGACACTCGTGGCCCCCGGGTCACCGCGCCGCCCGCTCACCCGCCCGGCGCGGGCGCAGACCACGGTCCGCTTCCCCTCGGTGCCCCGGACCACGCCGCATCCCGCCGCCCACGTGCCGCGCGGGACGCCACCACGCGCCACCCGCCACGCGCCAGGCGCCACGCCCCGCCCACACCGCCAGGCGTAGGATCGCCCCACCGACCGGGGAGGAACCCATGGCGACCACGGAGGCGCGCGCAGGAGCCGCGCCGGCCGCGCTCGGCGCGGCCACGATGTGCGGGGCGCTGATGACGACGTTCGCCGAGCGGCCGGAGACCGTCGCGCTGCGGACGCCGGACGACGCCGTGCGGATGACGTACGCCGAGCTGCGCGAGCGGATCCGCGACGTCGCCGCGGGGCTGGCCGCGCTCGGCGTGCAGCGCGGCGACGCGGTCGGGCTGATGATGGTCAACCGCCCCGAGTTCCATGTCGTCGACGCCGCGGCGATGCTGCTCGGCGCGGTCCCGTTCTCGCTCTACAACACCTCGCCGCCCGAGCAGGTCGGCTTCGTCATGGGCGACGCCGGCAACCGGGTCGTCGTGTGCGAGCGGCGCTTCGAGCCGGTCGTCCGCGCGGCGCGCGAGCGCGGCGCCAAGGCGCTGGAGCAGGTGGTCGTCCTCGAGGAGCTCGACGAGCTCGTCGCGCGTGGCGACCCGGGCTTCGACGTCGAGGCGGAGGCGCGCGCCGTCAAGCCGAACGACCTGCTGACGCTGATCTACACCAGCGGCACGACCGGCCCGCCGAAGGGCGTGCAGGTCACGCACGCCAACATGCTCGCCGAGCTGCGCGGCGTGCACGCCGCGGTCCCGGTGCGCTCGGGCGGGCGCCAGCTGTCCTACCTGCCCTCGGCGCACATCGCCGACCGCTGGGCGTCGCACTACTCGGCGCTGATGACCTACGGCGCCACCGTCACGCCGGTCGCCGAGCTCGCCCAGGTCATCCCCGTCGCGGCGCAGGTGCGCCCGACCGTCTTCGGCGGCGTGCCCCGCGTGTGGGAGAAGCTCCAGGCCGCCCTGCAGGCGGGCGGCGTGGAGCCCCGGCCCGAGCTCGGCCCGAAGGTCAGGCAGCAGCTCGGCTTCGAGCAGGTCGAGTGGTTCGTCACCGGCGCCGCGCCCACGCCGATCGAGGTCCTGGAGTTCTTCGGCGCGCTGGGCATCGAGATCTGCGAGGTGTGGGGCATGTCGGAGACGACGTGCATCGCCACCACCGTCCGGCCGGGCGCGACGCGCCCGGGGAGCGTCGGCACGCCGATCGACGGCGTCGAGGTGCGGCTCGACGAGGACGGCGAGCTGCTCGTCCGAGGCGGGACGGTGATGGCCGGCTACCGCAACCGGCCCGATCTGACCGCCGAGGCGATCGACGCCGACGGCTGGCTGCACACGGGCGACATCGCGCGCATCGACGAGGACGGCTACGTGTGGATCGTCGACCGCAAGAAGGAGCTGATCATCAACGCGGCCGGCAAGAACATGTCGCCGGCGAACATCGAGATGCAGCTCAAGTCGGGGCCGCTCATCGGCCAGGCGTGCGTGATCGGCGACCGCCGCCCGTACAACGTCGCGCTCCTCGTCCTCGACCCCGAGACCGGCCTGGACCCGTCCGACCCCGGGGTGGTCGCGCGCGTCGAGGAGGAGGTCAAGGCGGCCAACGCCGGGCTGTCGCGTGTCGAGCAGATCAAGCGCTTCGCGCTCCTCGACGAGGAGTGGCTGCCGGGCGGCGACGAGCTGACGCCGACGATGAAGCTCAAGCGCCGTCCCGTCGCCGACAAGTACGCGGCGCGGATCGAGGAGCTCTACGGGTGAGGCGCGGGGCCGCGTGGGCCGTCGCCGGCGTCCTCGCGGCTGCGCTCCTCGCCCCCGCCGCCGGCGCGTCCGCCGAGACCGCGCCGGTCGTGGTGCGCGACGTCCTGACGGGCACGGACCCGCTCGGCACGATCAACCCGGTCGCCGGCAACTCGATCCAGGACTACGTCCAGCCCGACACGCAGATCGAGCCGTCGATCGCCGTCAACCCGGCGAACCCGCTCAACGCCGTCACCGTCTACCAGGAGGGCCGCATCGCCGGCGGCGGCGACGCCACCAACGGGTTCGCGACCACGTTCGACGGCGGCGCGACCTGGATCCACGGCGAGCTGCCCGGGCTGACGACGTACCCCGGCCAGGGCGGCGCCTTCGAGCGCGCGAGCGACGCGGTCGTCGCCTTCGGGCCCGGCAACCTCGTCTACGCGAACTCGCTCGTCTTCGACGCCACCACGGGCGGAGGGCTGCGCAGCGGCATCGCGGTCAACGTCTCCAAGGACGGCGGGCGCAGCTGGAGCCAGCCGGTGATCCTGCAGGACGACCGGCTCGGCGGCACCAACGACAAGAACTGGATCGTGGTCGACAACAGCGACGCGCCCGGGCATCACAAGGGCCGCGTCTACGTCGTCTGGGACCGCGTGGCGCCGGTCGTCTACGACTACTGCGACCACGACTGCGACCAGCTGTCCAACTGGCTGCCCGATCTGCAGACGATCGACCCGATCGTCTTCCCGGGCCAGGGCATCGGGGCCTACCCGATGGTGCTCAACAGCGGCGCGCTCGGCATCGTCCTCGACACGGCGACGATCGGCGCGCCGACCGGGCCCGACGAGCCCGAGCCCAACGGCAACTCCCAGCACGTCTTCATCGCCGCGCCGGCCGCCGGCCAGACCCCGTTCCCCGCTCCGCTCGCCTTCCTCCCCCCGATCGAGATCTCGCCCAACAACTCCAACGGCGTGGCCTCGCAGCGGGCCTCCGACGGCCTCCCCGCCGCGGCGGTCGACCCCAAGTCGGGCGCGATCTACACGGTCTGGGACGACGGGCGCTTCCGGACCGACGGCAAGAACGACGCGGTCTTCTCGGTCTCGACCGACGAGGGCGCGACATGGTCGGCCGCCAAGCCGATCAACCCGCCGCCGCGCAACGACAAGGTCAACCACTACCTGGTGTCGATCGCCGTCGGCGAGGACGGCGCCGTCCACGTCAGCTACCGCCAGCGCGACGAGTCGGCCGCGGCGCCGCTGTTCACCAACCAGATCGACACCTACTACACCGAGTCGCGCGACGGCGGCAAGACGTGGACCGCGCCGCTGAAGGTCAACTCGAAGCCGTCGCAGCCCTGGTACGGCGCGTTCTCGCGCAACGGCACCTTCGAGGGCGACTACGAGCAGACCGCGTCGTCGGGCGGCTCCACCTACATCACGCGAGACCAGGGAGCTGCCGCGTCCCCCGGTGAGCCGCAGGCGCTGACGCCGACGACCCAGAACAGCTCGGACCCGGCGAACTCCTGCTCGGCCTCGGCGTGCGTCGCGCTCACCGAGGCCGGCAAGGGCCATCAGCACCAGGCGACCTGGGTCGCGCTGATCCGCGAGGGCGTCCTGCCGCAGACCGCGCCGGCGGCGGGCCCGACGGTCAGCAGCGCCGAGGCGGTGGCGACGTTCCCGTCTTCGCGCCCGTGCGCGAGCCGGCGCCGGTTCACGATCCGCCTGCACGACCCGCGCGGGCGCGAGCGGCTCGTCTCCGCCGTGGTGCTCGTCAACGGCCGGCGGGTCGCCGTGCGGCGCGGCAGGCGGCTGCGCGCGCGGATCGACCTGCGCGGGCTGCCGCGCGGCACGATCACGATCCGGGTCATCGCGCGCACCAACCGCCATCGGCGGCTGACTTCCAGGCGCACGTACCGGACGTGCGTGGCTCGTAGGCCGAAGGGCTAAGCGGCCAGCGGCGCCGCCGTGCGCGTCGGCTCGCGCCGCCCGCGCAGGAGGACCTCGTCCTCGAGCTGCCAGCGGGCGGCCTCCGCCGCCCCGGCGCGCTCGAGGATCGCCTCCGAGGCCAGCACGCGGCCGGGCGCGCCCTTGGCGCGCTCGCAGAGCCGCGCGGCCTCGTTGACCGGATCGCCGATCACCGTGTACTCGAAGCGCTCCTCGGCGCCGACGTTGCCCGCCACCGCGCGGCCCGCCGACACGCCGATGCCCGCGTCGACCTCGGGCAGCTCGCGCACGAGCCGCGCGTGCAGGACGCGCGACGCCGCGAGCGCCGCCGCCGCGGCGTCTGGCTGCTCGACGGGCGCGCCGAAGACGCACAGCGCCCCGTCGCCCTCGAACTTGTTGATCCAGCCGCCGTGCGCGCCGACCACGTCGACGACCACGGCGAAGAAGCGGTTGAGCAGCGAGACGACCTCCTCCGGCGGGCGCTTGCCGGCCATCGCCGTGGAGCCCGCGAGGTCGACGAACAGGACGGCGACCTCGCGGACCTCGCCGCCCAGCGCGAGCTCGCCGGCGTCCAGCGCCGCCCGCGCGACGTCCTCGCCGACGTGGCGGCCGAAGAGGTCGCGCAGGCGCTCGCGCTCGCGCAGACCGGCCGCCATCCGGTTGAAGCCGCTCTGCAGCAGTCCGATTTCCGACGCGTCATCAACCTCGACATCCACGTCGAGGTCGCCCTCCTCGACGCGGCCCAGCGCCCGCCGTACGGCCGAGACCGGCTCGGCGACCG
Organism: Actinomycetota bacterium; assembly: GCA_005888335.1. The sequence goes on along the minus strand of VAWY01000071.1, from coordinate 15,939 downwards.
ACTTCGCGGCGATGATCGTCGCGGCGAGCCCGACGGCGATGGCGAGCGCGCTGAGGACCAGGATGCTCGACGCGATGCGGCTCTGCGTCAGATCGGAGCGCGTCGCCACGTCGACGCCGACCAGCGCCAGGCCGACGAGCGGCACGCCGCTCGCCGTCACCCAGGCGAGCACCAGGCGGCCCTTGACGCCCGGGCTGACCGGCTGCTTGGGCGGCTTGCCGGCGAGCGCGAGCGCGGTCACCGGCCGGAGCACGCGCTCGGCCAGCAGGTAGGTCAGCGCGCACGTGGTCAGCGCGCCCATGACGATCGTCACCGCCTCATAGCGCGCGAGGTCGCCGGAGACCGGCGCGTCCAGCCCGGCGAAGAACGCGGCGGCGACCAGCCAGAGCGCCGCGTGCAGGAAGGTCTGGCGGGCGGGGAGCCGCAGGGCGGCGCGGCGCTGGGCGTCCGTCGGCGCCCCGCCGCTGTCCAGCCAGTCCAGGACGGGCCTTGCCGCGCGCACCGTGCCCCAGCCGCCGAGCGGGAAGGACACGGCCATGAAGGCGACGAAGGCGATCGCGTCGCGCAGCAGCGTGTCCTCGCCGGCCGGCGCCGCGGGCGTCGGCAGGATCCACCGGAGCAGGACGAAGACGTCCAGGGCGCCGGCGAGGTTTGCCGCAAACATCCCCAGGCCCCAGCGCGTGCGCAGGTAGCGCGCCAGCGCCGCGGTCCGCGACCGAGGGGCGCCCGGCACCACGGGGCGCAGGACGGCGGACTCCTCGGCGGCGGCCATGTCCCTAAAGATGGCGCACGACGCGCCCGGGCGCCAGCGGGGCAAAGGCGCATGGCCGCGACCTTTTGACTCATGCGCCGGTACTTGGACGTACACTCGGTCGCGCGATCCATGGCTGAACGGCGCCTTCACGGCCTCCAGCGCGTCCTTGGCGTCAACGCCCTCTTCTCGACCGCCTACGGCAACGTCGGCTCGTCGATCTACTACGCCCTGGGCCTGGTGGCGAGCTTCGCCCTCGGGCTGACGCCGATCGTCTTCGTCATCACCGGCGTGATCTTCTACCTGACGGCCGCCACCTACGCCGAGGCGACCGCGATGTACCCGGAGGCGGGCGGGTCGAGCTCGTTCGCCCGCCGCGCCTTCAACGAGTTCTGGTCGTTCTTCGCCGCCTGGGGCCAGATGCTCAACTACGTCATCACGATCGCCATCTCGGCGTTCTTCGTCCCCCACTACCTGGGCGGCGTGCTCGGCACGAGCTACCTGCGCCACTCGCCCGGCGACATCTTCGTGGGCATCGGGGTGATCGCCCTCCTCGTCGTGGTCAACATCCGCGGCGCCGAGGAGTCGGCGGCGGTCAACATCGGCCTGGCGGTCACCGACTTCGCCACCCAGCTGCTGCTGGTCCTCGTCGGGCTGATCCTCGTGTTCTCGCCGGAGACGCTGGTCAACAACGTCCACCTCGGCGTCGCCCCGACGTGGAAGGACTTCTTCCTGGCGATCCCGGTCGGCATGATCGCCTACACGGGGATCGAGACGATCTCGAACATGGCCGAGGAGGCGAGGGACGAGTCCAAGACGATCCCGGAGGCGATCAAGCGGGTCGTCATCGCCGTGTTCGCCATCTACGCGCTGCTGCCCGCGGTCGCGCTCAGCGCGCTGCCGGTCCGCCAGGACTCCCACGGCCACTACTCCACGCTGCTCGGCCTGCCCGAGGAGCAGGGCGGCTCGGCCGGTGACCCCGTCCTCGGCGTCGTCAAGAACCTCCACCTCGGGTTCCTGCAGCACCCGGCGGAGGTCTACGTCGGCCTGCTCGCGGCGACGATCCTGTTCATCGCCACGAACGCCGGCATCATCGGCGTCTCGCGGCTCGTCTACTCGATGGGGCTGCACCGCCAGCTGCCCGACCGCCTGCGCCAGCTGCACCGCCGCCACGGCACCCCGTGGATCGGCATCCTCGTCTTCGGGGCGATCGCCTGCCTGACGCTCATCCCCGGCAAGGCGGAGTTCCTGGGCAACATCTACGCGTTCGGGGCGATGCTGTCGTTCACCATCGCCCACATCGCGGTCGCGCGACTGCGGTTGAAGCAGCCCGACCACGAGCGCCCCTACCGCGGGCCGGGCACGCTGCGGATCGCCGGGCGCGAGCTGCCGCTGTTCGCCGTGCTCGGCGGCACGGGGACAGGCCTGGCCTTCGTGGTCGTGACCGCGCTGCACCTCGACGTCGCCCTCGCCGGCACGGGCTGGCTCGCGCTCGGGATGGTCGTCTACGTCGTCTACCGCCGCCGCCAGGGGCTCGACCTGACGTCGACCAAGAAGGTCGCGATCCCGCAGCCGGTCGTCGAGCACGAGGCCGAGTACGACTCGGTGCTCGTCGCCTTCGACGTCAGCCACTACGAGCCGGATGCCGTGGCGACCGCGGTCAAGCTCGCCGCCCGCCGGCGCCGCGGCATCCACGTGATGGTGTCGATCGTGGTCCCGTCCTCGTCGCCGATCGACGCCCGGATGCCCGACCGGGAGCGCGACGCCGAGGCGATCATCGAGCAGGCGAAGCTCATCGGCGGGCGGCGCGTCACGGGCCACGTCGAGAAGGTGCGTGCCGGCCAGGCCGGGCGGCTGATCGTCGAGGAGGCCAAGGAGATGCGGGCGCGCGCGATCGTCATGGCGCTCAACCCGCGCAACGGCGGGACGCTGTTCGACCGCACCGTCGAGACGGTGCTGGCCGAGCGCCCGTGCCGCGTCATCATCGAGTCCACGCCGGGCGTGTCGGGCGGCCGGCTCGAGCAGCTCGCCGCCTAGACGCGATCTAAGCTGCGCGCTAGCACGATGCCCAGGCCCCAGGACGTCCGCCGGACGACGACGCCCATCTTCTCGGTGGCGCTCATCCTCATCGGGATCGCGCTTGTCGTCCGCACCTTGGCGGCCGGCGGTGGAGCGCTCGCCGTCGGGCTGCTGCTCGGCGTGCTGTTCGTGGCCGCCGGCGCCGGACGGCTGTACGTCTCCTGGAAGGCGCCCCAGCGGTGACCGAGCGCACCGAGCGGCTCGAGCGCCAGCTCGACGAGCTGGCCGAGCGGAGCATGCACGCCACCCGGAGCACCCTGGGCTCGCCGACGCTGTTCGCGATCGTCTACACGTCGGTCGCCAGCGCGATCTACTTCTCGGTCGGCGTCGTCGCCGGGCGCGCGCTGGGGCTGACGCCGTTCGTCTTCCTCGCCGCCGGCCTGTACTTCGTCCTCAACGTCATGACGTACGTCGAGGGCGCGTCGCTGCACCAGGAGCGCGCCGGCTCGACGGTCTTCGCCCGCTACGCGTTCAACGAGCTGGTCAGCTTCATCGCCGGCTGGGCGGTCCTGCTCGACTTCCTGATCCTGGTCGCCGTCACGTCGTTCTCGGCGACCAACTACCTGGCCGCGTTCTGGCACCGGCTGGGGGAGGGCGACTTCGAGCTCGTCGCCTGCGGCGGCATCATCGCCTACGTCGCGGTGCGCAACGTGCGCGGCTTCTCGGCCTGGCGCGCGCGCCGGATCCTCGCCCTCGTGCTGCTCGACGTCGGCCTCCAGGCGCTGGTCGTCGTCCTCGGCCTCGCGCTGCTGTTCGACGTCGACGCGATCACCAGCCAGATCCACCTCGGCAGCGCGCCCCAGTGGAAGGACGTGATCTTCGCGCTGACCCTGGCCAGCGTGGCGTTCACCAGCCTCGAGTCGGCGTCCGGCCTGGCGGGCGAGATCGACGTGCGCCGCCGGGGGCTCAAGCGGCTCGTCGCCTCGGCGAGCGCGACGGTGACCGTCATGTACTTCGGGATCGGGCTGGTCGCGGTGATGGCCCTGCCGCCGGCCGAGCTCGGCCGCGGCCAGAACGCCGAGGCGCCGATGCTCGCCGTCGTCGGGCAGTTCAACCCGAACTGGCTGGGCACGACGATGAAGTACGTCGTCGCCGCCGCGGCCGCCGCGACGCTCATCGCCGCGGCGCAGTCGGCCATGCTCGGGCTCTCGCGACTGGCCTACTCGCTGGCCACCAACCGGCAGATCCCCAGCGCAGTCGGGCGCCTGCACCCGACCCGCTCGACCCCGTACGTGGTCATCGCCATCGCCTCCGCGCTCGCGTTCGTGCTCGTCATCCCCGAGGACCTCGAGTTCCTCGTCGGCATCTACGCGTTCGGCGCGCTGCTGGCCTTCACCATCGCGCACCTGTCGGTCGTGCGCTCCCGCTTCCTGGAGCCCGACCGGCGCCGGCCGTACGCCATGCCGCTCAATGTGCGGATCGGGCAGAGCGGCGTCTCGCTCCCGCTGCCCGCTGTCGTCGGCGCGGTCGTCTCGGTCGGCGCCTGGGCGAGCGTCGTCCTGCTGCACGCGGGCGCCCGCTACGTCGGCTTCGGCTGGCTGGCCTTCGGCGTCGGGCTGTATCTGCTCTACCGCACGACGCAGGACAAGCCGCTGACCAAGCGCGTCACGGTGCCCGAGGCGGCGCTGCGCGAGGAGCGGCGCGAGGCGGAGTACGGCTCGATCCTCGTGCCGATCTTCGGCAACGCGCTCGACGACGACATCATCCAGACCGCCGGGCGGCTGGCCGCCGAGGAGGCGACCGACGAGGCGGCCGGCGAGGGGGCGACCATCGAGGCGCTGTGGGTCTTCGAGGTGCCGATGGCGCTGCCGATCGACGCGCGGCTGCCCGACGCGCAGCTCGAGCGCGCGCGCGCCGCGCTGCGGCGGGCCAAGGCGGTCGGGGAGGAGTACGAGGGCGTCGAGGTCGCCACGGCCACCGTGCGCGCCCGGCGCGCGGGCCAGGCGATCGTCGAGGAGGCCCGCCGGCGCGGCGTCGAGGCCATCGTCCTGGCGGCCGAGGAGCCGTCGCGGATCCGGGGCGGCGCGCTGCTCGGCGGGCGCACGCCGCTGGACAACTTCGTGGGGGACGTCACGAAGTACGTGGTCCAGAAGGCGCCATGCCGGGTGATCCTCACGGCCCCTCCGGCGACCGACGGAGGCGCGGCGAGCGAGCGGGCCGAAGTTCGCTAGTTTGCCGCGCTCATGTTCGTGCTGATCGTCGGCGCGGGGCGGGTCGGCTCCGCCGTGGCGAAGGCTGCCCTGACGGCCGGTCACGAGGTCTCCGTCCTCGACGAGGACCCGCTCTCCCACGAGCGGCTGGACGTCGGCGGGGAGGGCACCTGGGAGGACCGCGGCGGCCTGTTCACGGTCGGCACCGCGCTGGAGATCGACGCCCTGCTCGAGGCGGGCATCGAGCGCGCCGACACGTTCGTCGCGGCGACCGACGGCGACAACACGAACATCGTGATCGCCCAGATCGCGCAGCGGCGCTTCGAGGTCGAACGCGTGATCTCGCGCGTCATGGACCCCGCGCGCGCGGCGTGGTACTCCGAGCAGGGGCTCGAGACGATCTCGCCGACGCAGCACGCGATCGACATGTTCCGCCAAGCCCTCGACCTGCCCGAGCTCAAGTAGATGTACGTCCTGATCGTCGGCGGCGGCAAGGTGGGCTGGAACCTCGCGCGCGAGCTCATCGACAAGGGCGAGGAGGTCACGCTCATCGAGTCCGACCGGCGCCGCTACCTGGTCATCGAGCAGGAGCTCGAGCACGCGGTGCAGTACGGCGACGCGACGGAGCTGTGGGTGCTCGAGCGGGCGGGCATCCAGCGCGCCGACCTCGTCATCGCGGTGACCGGCGACGACGAGGACAACATGCTCGTCTGCCAGGTGGCCAAGGAGAAGTACCTCGTCGAGCGGATCATCGCCCGGGTCAACAACCCGCGGAACCTGCAGCACTTCAAGCTGCTCGGCATCCAGCCGGCGGTCAGCGCGACCGACCTCATCCTGCGGCTCATCGAGCACGAGGTGCCGCGCTACGGCCTCGTCCACCTGCTGGCGCTCGAGGAGGAGCGCCTGGAGATCATCGAGCTCGAGGTCGGCAGCGACGCGCCGGCGGCCGGCCAGACGGTCGCGGAGGTCGACCTGCCCGAGGGCGCGCTGATCATCTCCGTGCTGCGCAACGGCGGCGGCTTCGTCCCGAAGGCCGACACGGTCATCGAGGCCGGCGACGAGGTGCTGCTCGTCCTCGACCCCGGCCTCGAGGAGCGCGTGACGCCGCAGTTCACCACGCGCGGCTGATGGTCGACGTGCTGCTTGTCGGCGGCGGCGTCGCGTCCGCGGCGTGCGCCGGCGAGCTGCGCGCGCGCGGCTTCGAGGGCAGCGTGGTGCTCGCCGGCCGCGAGCTCGACCCGCCCTACGAGCGCCCACCGTGCTCGAAGGACTACCTGCGAGGCGCGGTCGAGCGCGCCGCGATCGCGCTCGAGCTGCCCGGCGACGTCGAGGTGCGCACGCGCACGAGCGTGCTCAAGCTCGACCCCGCGGCGCGCACCGCGCGGCTGTCGGACAAGTCCGAGCTCGAGTACGGCCAGGCGCTGATCGCGACCGGCGCCAACGTGCGGCGCCTGCCCGTCGACGGCGCGCAGCTCGAGGGCATCCACTACCTGCGCACGCTGGGCAACGCCGACGCGATCCGCCGCGACGCGGAGGGCGCGCGCAGCGCCGTCGTCGTCGGCGGCTCGTACCTCGGCACCGAGCTCGCAGCCTCGTTCGTCGAGCTCGGGCTCGAGGTGACGATCGTCTGCCTCGAGGAGGCGCCGCTCGAGCGCCACTACGGCGCCGCCGCGGGCGGCTGGTTCGCCCGGCTGCTCGCCGAGCGCGGCGTCAAGATCGCCGGTGGGCGCGCGCTGGGCGCCTTCACCGGCGAGGGCGAGCGCGTGACCGGCGTGCGCACCGAGGACGGCGAGACGTTCGCCGGCGACCTCGTCGTCGTCGCCGCCGGCGCGGTCCCCGACGCGATGCTCGCCCGCCAGTCGGGGCTGGAGCTGGGCGCCCTGGGCGGCGTGCGCTGCGACGCGGGGCTGCGCGTGCACGGCACGGAGGGCCTCTACGCCGCCGGCGACGTGTGCGAGTGGGAGTCGCCGCTGCACGGCGCGCCCGCGCGGATCGAGCACTGGGAGGTCGCCGCGGCGCAGGGGCGCACGGCGGCGCGCAACATGCTCGGCGACGGCGTCGCCCACGAGGAGGTGCCGTACTTCTGGTCGGACCTCAGCGACTGGGTGACCTCCGAGTACGTGGGCGTCGCGGGCGAACATGGATGGGACGACGAGGTCGTGCGCGGCTCGCTCGACGACGGCGCCTTCTCGGTCTGGCAGCTGCGCGACGGGCGCGTGGTCGGTGTGCTCTCGGTGCGCCGGGGCGAGGACCTCGACGAGGCGCGGCGGCTGATCGCGTCGGGCGAGCGGATCGCGGCGGCGGACCTCCAGGGCGGCTGAGCGTCAGACGAGCGCGTGCTCGAGGATCCGGCGCGCCACCTTGGCGGCGTCGAAGTGTTCCTCGGCGATCGCGCGCGCGGCGCGGCGGTGGTGCTCGTACTCGGCGCCGACCGCGGCCAGGGCCGCCGCCGCCTCGTCGAGCGTCGAGAAGCGGAGGATCCCCTCGCCGCCGTCCAGGCACGGGTTGGGCCCGGTGTGCTGCACGACGGCGGGGCGCCCGCTGGCCAGATAGCACAGCGTGCGGTCGCTGACCCAGGCGTTCTGGAGGCGGACGCACGACGGCTTGGCGCAGCTGAACTCGCCGCGCGACGAGCGGACGTAGGCCTGATAGGCCTCCGGCGTGCTCGCCACGTCGAGGGCGTCGCGCACGCGCCAACCCGCGCCGCGCAGCGCGGCGACGTCGTCGCGGTCGCCCGGGCCGAGGCTGAGCGCGAGCTCGAGGTCCTCGCCGGTCAGGCGCGGGAGCGCGGCGTACTCGAGGAAGCTGACGCGCTTGTTGTTCTCGTAGAAGCCGCCGCCCTCGACGACCCACTCGTCGCCCCACCACGACGAGACCGTCGTGAACGCGCCCGCGCCGTCGCCGTTGGCCGTCGGCCACGCCGCGAGCGAGACCGGCGGGCGTACGTGGATCCAGCCGACGCCGCAGTCCGGGAAGCGCGCCGCCGGCGTGCCGACCGTCTCGCCGGTCGTGAAGTACAGGTCGTGGGGGGCCGCCGCGAGCTGGCCGCCGCTCAGCCAGATCTGCAGCAGCCCGGGGTCGATGTCGACGAGCGCGGTGCGGCGGAAGCGCGCGAGCAGGCGGGCGTCGATGCCGTAGTGGAAGTTCAGCAGCAGGTCCGCGCGGGCGATGACGTCGTCGGCGCGCTCGCGGGCGTCGTCGACCCAGCGGTGCTCCCCGTCCTCTTCGCGGTACAGCAGCAGGCGGTCGGCGAGGCCGAACGGCGCAAGGCGCTCGGCCAGCCGGACGGGGCGGTCGGCAGGGACGCGCTCGAGCCACCAGACGTCGCACCCCGCCTGGCGCAGGCCGTCGACGTACTGCAGGTAGACCCACAGATGGCCGGGCGCGCGCTCGAACCGGGCAACCTCGAAGGCGGACAGGACGACGGTCGGCATCGACGTCAGGCGGCCGAGGGAAGGTCGCGGAAGCCCGCCAGGCGGATGCCGCGCGCGGCCAGCCCGCGCCGTACGGCGGGGTCGCACAGCGTCGCGAGCTCGACCTCGCGCTCGGCGGCGTAGCTGGAGCGCAGCTGCGCGTCGACCTCGCCGGGGTGGCAGTTCAGCTCGGTCCAGCCCGCGCGGACGTGCTCGTCGACCAGGCGCAGGAGGTTGGCCGGGGCCAGGTGCTCGGGGTGGCTCTCGCCGCCCCACTGGCCGTAGAACCGGCTGAAGCAGCGCGCGGGGGAGTGCGCGCGCAGCGGGACGCCGAGCGCGTGCGCGACCCGCGCGAAGACCGGCAAGACGCCGGGGTCGCGGTGGACGTCGTGGTGGGAGTCGATGTGTGTGGGCGGGCAGCCCATGAGCTCGGCGAAGCGCGCCAGCTGGCGCTCGAGCTCGGCGGCCCAGTCGACGGCGCCGTCGGCGGGCGCGGTCGCGTGCAGGCCGATGTCGAGGCGCGGCAGGTCCTGCGCGAGCCGCGCCGCCTCGGCGGCGGCGGGCTCGAGGACCATGAGGCTCGTGCTGGTCACGATGCCCTGGGCATGGGCCCGCGCGATGCCGCGGGTGACGCCGGGCGTCAGGCCGAAGTCGTCGGCGTTGACGATCAGATGACGCACCGCGTTCATGCCAGCACCGGCTCCAGCTCGTCCAGCCATTCGGCGACGCCCGCCAGCTGGCGCCACCCCCACTCCGGCGCCCCGTCGAGCACCGCGACGGCGGGCCACAGCCCGCAGCCGGCGAGCCGCCCGCGCTCGGCGGTGTCGAAGGCGAGCGCCAGCTCGGCGGCCGAGGGCAGCGCCAGGCCGGCGCGCTCGACGGCAGCCCGGTAGGCGGCGAGCACGGGCGGGCGGTCGGCGGGCGGGAAGCGCGACAGGAACGTCGAGAGGTCGTAGGCGGCCGGCCCGACGCCGGCGTGGTCCCAGTCGATCAGCCGCGCCTGCGGGCCGTCGGGACCGTCGAGCACGAACGCGTTGGTCGTCCACAGGTCGCCGTGCAGCAGCGTCTCCGGCCCGCCGAACGCGTCGAGCGCCTCGGCGCGCGCGTCGCGCTGGGCGAGCAGCGCGTCCATGCGGGCGATCAGCCGCTCGCACAGGGCGGCGTGCTCCGGTTCGGCGCCCGCGCGCAGGATGCGCCCGAGGGCGGCCCCGAGGTCGCGGACGTTGGTCTCGAAGGCGCGGATGCCCAGGTCGCCCGCCTGCGCGCGGCACTCGGGCAGCAGCGGATGGTCGGCGAAGCGGACGTGCAGCGCGGCGATGAGCTCGGCGGCCGCGCGGACGCGGGGGTCGTCGCCGCTCGCGCCGGCCAGGTGCGCGTCGCCGAGGTCCTCGTAGACATGCCACACCCAGTCGCCCGCGCGCGCCGCGGCGACCGCGGCAAGCGGCGGTCCGGCGCCGTCGAGCCCGACGGCGGGCAGCCAGCGTTCGACGGCCAGCGCGGTGCGCCGGGCCTGGACCGGATCCATCCGCTTGAGGATCAGCCGCCGCCAGCCGCCGGCGGTCGCCAGGCGGACGCGGTAGACGCGGCGCTTGAGCTCACGTTCGTCGACGACGATGGCGTGCACGCCGGCCAGCTCGCGCAGCGCAGCGCGCAGCTCGACGAGGGCGGGCTCGCCCGTGCCGGCCAGCAGCGTTCCGAGCGGCTCAGTCACGGGCCACCGCCGGCTGCGCCGGGGTCACGCGGCGCTGACCGTTCGTTCTCGGACCGGGCAGCCCGACGCCGGCGATGCGCCCCTCCTCGATCTGGAGCTGCAGGTCGCAGTCGGCCAGCGTGCTCAGGCGGTGGGCGATCATGAACGTCGTCCGGCCGCGCATGAGGCGCTGCATCGCGTCGACGATGAGCGCCTCCGTGCGCACGTCGACGGAGCTCGTCGCCTCGTCGAGGATGAGAACCGGCGCGTCCTTGAGGAAGGCGCGCGCGAGCGAGATCCGCTGGCGCTCGCCCCCCGACAGGCGCACTCCCCGCTCGCCGACCAGGGTGCCGTAGCTGTCGGGCAGCGCGCTGACGAACTCGTGCGCGTGCGCGGCGCGCGCGGCCGCCTCGATCTGCGCCTCGGTCGCGTCGGGGCGCGCGTAGGCGATGTTCTCCGCGATGCTCGTCGAGAAGAGCAGGGGCTCCTGCAGGACGATCGCGAACTGGCGGCGCAGGTCGGCCAGGCGCAGGTCGCGCAGGTCGACGCCGTCGAGCTCGATGCGCCCGGCGGCGGGGTCGTAGAAGCGCATGAGCAGGCTGACGAGCGTCGTCTTGCCGGCGCCGGTCGTGCCGGCGATCGCGATGTGCGAGCCGGGCGTGGCCTCGAAGGTGACGTTCTGCAGCGCGGGGCGCCCCGGCACGTAGGCGAACGAGACGCCGCGGAAGGCGACCGCGCCGCGGGCGCGCGCGACCGGGCGCGCGCCCGGCCGCTCCGGCACGTCGACGGGCTCGTCGAGCAGCTCGAAGGCGCGCTCGGCGTTGGCCATCGAGGACTGCAGGCTGGCGGTCTTCGCGCTGGCCGTCTCGAGCGGCTCGTAGAGCTGCGTGAGGTAGGTCATGACGAGCAGCAGCGAGCCGAGGGTCAGCTGGCCGCTGCGGACGTGGGCCACGCCGACGAAGAGGACGGTGGCGGTCCCGAGCGCCGTGAGCATGCCCACGCCGAGCGCGAAGCCGCCCTGCATCAGGGTGAGGCGCACGCGCGTGCGCATCCCCTCGGTCGAGCTCTGCACGAAGCGGCGCTGCTCGCGCTCCTCCTGGCCGAACGCGCGCACGACGCGCAGGCCGGTGAGGACCTCCTGGACCACCGAGAGCGCGGAGGTCTCGAGCTTCTTCGCCTCGCGCCAGCGCGGGCGAACCTGTGAGCGGTAGTGCCACGAGCCGGCGACCAGCAGCGGCGACAGCGCGACGGCCACGAGCGCGAGCTGCCAGTCGATGCTCGCCGTCACGACGATCATGCCGAGGACGGTGAACAGCGCGGTGACCAGCGGCGTCATCGCGTCGACGGCGATCTTCTGGATGGCGAGCGCGTCGTACTGGATGCGGTAGATCGCCTCCGACGTCCCACGGGTGTCGTGATAGGCGAGCGACAGCCGCTGGACGTGCTCGAAGAGCTTGGCGCGGAACTCGAGCGCGAGCCGCTCGCCCGTGTAGACGCGCAGGACCGTCGTCGCCAGACGGAGGGCCTGCTGGAGCAGCGCCACACCGACCAGGAGGACGGCGACGGCGACCAGCAGACCGGTGGGCGAGCCGGCGACCGAGGCGGGCAGGAGCGCGCGCAGGAGGCCGGGGGCCGGGTGGCTGCCGATCACGCTGTCGACCGCGATCTTGAGCGGCACCGGGACCAGCAGCGCGGCGGGCGTCGCCAGGAGGCTGAGGGCGAGCAGCGCCGCCATGTGCCGCCAGTAGGCGCGCGCCTCGCGCAGCAGGCGCAGGTACAGGTGCAGATCGCTCATTCGATCGCCGCCCGCTCGAGGCCGGGGCCGGCGGCACGGCGACCGACGGGCTCGCGCACGTGGCCGAGCCGCAGGCGGTGCGGACGCTCGATCGCGTCGACGGCCGCGCCGACGGCGAGGGCCGCCTCGTGGAACGCCGTGACGCCGAGCACCGCGGCGGCGGCGAGCAGGACGGCGCCCTCGACGATGGCGCCGGTGGCGAGGGCGACGATCGCCGGCGCGAGCAGCAGCGCCAGCAGCGCGAAGATCGGGCGGCGCGAGCGCGGCCAGACGCGGAACCGGACGAGCTGGCGCCCGCCGCCGTGATCCTCGACCGCCATCCGCACCCGCGCGTCGGCGGCGATGCCGCCGCGCACCTGCAGGTCCCAGCGGTCATACGAGCCGCCGCGGCGCGTGACGGCGCCGCCTGCGGTCAGCCGCGCCTCGACCCCCGCGAGGCGCACCTCGGCCGGCGCCCACTCCTCGCTCCACAAGCTCAGCGTTCGCGCGCGGGGGAGCCGCAGGTGCGACGGCCCGCGGATGCGCCAGAGCGTCAGGCCGGTGGTGAGGCGGCCGGCGAGGCGGGCGGCGGGCTGCAGGAGGTGGAGCAGCGTCGTGAGCGCGAGGACGCGCCAGCGGGGCGCGCGCGGGCCATGGGAGCCGAGGGCCGCGCAGGCGGCGCGCGCGCCGAGCGCGGCGTCGGCGACGGCCGCGCCGAGCGCGAGGGCAAGCGCGGGCAGCGCGAGCAGGAACGGCCAGGCGAGCAGGCCGACCGCCGAGATCGCCGCGAGCGCGGCGACGAGCAGGTACCACTCGGGGATCCCGGGCAGCGCGGCGAGCACGGTGGGGCCGGGGCGGTACATCGCCTGGAAGGGCGCGCTGCCCCAGACGCCGAAGTAGACGCGGCCACGACGTGTGCGCGAGCCGTCGCGGACGCCGCGCCCGTAGACGCGGCCCTCCCACGGCACGTGCCCGGCGGCGTTGTAGCGCTCGGGCCACTTGCGCTCCAGCAGCGCCTCGGCCGCGCCGTAGCCACGCTGCTGGCGCAGGTAGGCGCGCACGGACGCGCGGCGATGGTGCAGGACGACGGCGCCGGGGCTGAAGCCGAGGCGCCGGCCGTCCTCCTGCAGCCGCCAGCAGACGTCGACGTCATCGCCCGCGGCGCGGAACTGCGGATCGAAGCCGCCGATCGCCTCGAGGTCGGACTTGCGCACGGCGAGGTTGCAGCCCGGCAGGTGCTCGGCCTCGGTGTCGGAGAGCAGGACGTGCAGGGGACCGCCGGGGGCCTTCGCCACGCAGTCGGCCACCCAGCCGTCCTCGGGCGGCGGGATGTTGGGCCCGCCGACGGCGGCGTAGCCGCCGTCCTGCATCGCGGCGGCGACGTAGTGCAGCCAGTGGGGATCCGGGCGCGCGTCGTCGTCGAGGTAGGCGACGATCTCGCCGGTGGCCGCGTCCATGCCGGTGTTGCGCGCGCTCGAGAGCCCGCGGTTGGGCGTCTCGATCACGCGCACGCCGCGGGCGCGCGCGATGTCGGCTGTCGCGTCGGTGGAGCCGTCGCTGACCACGATGACCTCGTAGTCGGGGTAGTCGAGGGCGCACGCGGCGTCGAGCGACTCGCCGAGCGTGCGCTCGCCGTTGTAGGTGCAGACGACGACGGAGACGCGCGGCCACGGGCGCCCGTCGCCGAACGGCGCGTCGGCGCACGCGCCGGCGACCGCGGCGAGGGCGGGCTTGGGCCGCCTCTGGCGGTCGGTCAGGCCGAAGTCCCAGTCATCGACGTCGAAGCCGCCGCGGTGCCACTCGTCGGTCCACGAGAAGACGAACGTCCCCGCCGCGCCCGCCTCGAAGGCCGTGCGGACCTGCCACGCCAGGGCGTCGGCCTGGGCGTCCGTTCCGTTGCGGCGGCTGTCGAGCCCGATCTCGGCCATGACGAGGGGCAGGTCGCCGGCGAGGTTCTGCAGCCGGGCGAGGTAGGCGGCGAGGCGGTCGCGGCGCTCGAGGTAGACGTTGAAGCACGCGAAGTCGACGCACGGCACCTCGAGGTACTCGGTCGACGGGTAGTTGACGTACGTCACGAGCGCGTCGTCCTCGTCCCGGACGGCGCCGACGAGGCCGCGCAGGAAGCGCTCGACGCGCACGCGGCCGTGCCAGCGGACGATGCCGCTGGGGATCTCGTTGCCGACGGCGTAGCCGAGCAGCGCGGGATGCCCGGCGCAGGCGCGAACGCCCTCGCGCACGCGCCGCTCGATGTCGCGTCGGCGCGTACGCTCGGCGAGGAACGCGACGTGCTGCTCCCAGGGCAGGCCGACCAGGACCACCAGCCCGTAGGCCGCGGCCAGGTCGAGCAGCCAGCGCGGCGGGACCGTGTACACGCGGACCGCGTTCAGGCCGGCGGACGCCATGCGCGCGAAGTCGCGCTCGACGACGTCGGCCGCCGGGTAGGGGACCCCGTCGTCGTTCGGCGCGAAGGTCCCGTAGGTCACGCCGCGCACGTAGAGCTTGCGGTCGCCCTGGAAGAGGAACTTTCCCGCGGCGCGGACCCTGCCCGACGCCGTCCCCACGGCGGGTCCGGCCGCGCTCGGCCGCGCCTGAGCGGGGATGCGCGACGCAACACGTCGCCCGTTGTGGGGCACGCCTCCTGGCTGCACGTTCCGTCCTTGGTCGTCCGGGCGGCTCGCGGCATCCCTTGCCGCGGCGACGTCGGTCGCAGACCGTGAACCGGTCCACGGCGACGATACCAGCGCCCTGGAACGTGGACCAGCAACGTTCGTCCAGTCCGACGGCCCGTATGCAGCGCCTTTGGTGGGCGCCTCGGCGATCCCGCGCATCGCCGGTCATCGCCGCAACACCCGGACGGCGCCGGGCACCCCGACGCGCTCGCACAGCTCCGCGAGCGTCTCCCGGGCCGCCGCGGGGTTGTACGGCATCGCCTCGAAGGCGACGAGGCCGCTGCGCAGCTCGCCGAGCCCGACCGCGGGACGCTCCAGCGCCAGCCGCGCGAGCCACCGCACGGCGGCGCGCTCGAACCGCTCGTCGTCGCGCATGCTCATCAAGAGGCAGATCGCGAGCGCGTCGGCCAGGTCGACCGCCGGCAGCTCGGCCGCCGCCGCGCGCACCACCGCCAGATTGCCCGTGGCCAGCGCGCGCCTGTTATCTGCAGCGACGAGCGTCGTTGACACCTATCCGTCGGCAGTGATGCATCGGCGACATGTCGTCGACGACGGAAGCTGATCGACGGACCTGCCCGTGACGAACGTTCACGCAAGAAGCCCGATGACGCCGTCGAGCCGATGACGGAGACAGAGTTCGCTCAAGACGATCTTGGCCGCGTCGGGATTGTGGGGCAGCGCCTCAAGCGCCGTGACGCCGAGTCGAAGCTCGTCCAACCCCACGGCTGGACGCTCGTAGACGAATCGAGCCAGCCAGCGTGTCGCTGCGCGGTCGAACGCGTCGTCGTCATGCGCCGCCGTGAGCAGGACGACGGCGAGTGCGTCGACGAGATTGATATCGCGCCCAAGTTCGCCAGCCGCTGCACGAACGCCGACGAGGTCGCCGCGCCGCAGCGCAAATGTGAACCAGACGTATGCCCGACTTCCGCAGTTCGCGGGCAGACGCGCGGGCTTGTAGGGGCGTGATCGCCAGTCGTGGTGCGGGTTTGCGCCGCTTGTGACGTTCCGCACGCGTGTGTCCACGCGGCGGGTGGAGGCCAGGCAGGCGGCGTCGTGCCGCTCAGGCGGGGGCGACGCTGGTGAGCCTGGGCGGCGGCTCGATGGCGAGCCGGTCGAGGATGTCGCGCTGGGCGGGGGTCAGCCGGGTGGTCTGTTGGACGTGGCCGGCGGCGCCGGCGAGGGTCACGAGGTGCAGGCGCTCGAGTTCGCGGCGCAGGTTGCGCCAGGTGTCGCCGGCCTGGCGCTCGACGAGGCGGACCAGCAGCAGCGCCAGCCAGCAGATCAGGATGTGCGCGCGGATGCGGTCCTCGAGGCGGTGGAACACCGGGCGCAGGCGCAGGATGCCCTTCAGATCGCGGAACGAGCGCTCGGCCTCGAGCAGGTTCTTGTAGCCGAGCGCGACGTCCTCGGCGC
>VAWY01000197.1 GCA_005888335.1 Actinomycetota bacterium | reverse complement strand
CGAGGTACCAGCGCGCCGCGTCGAGCCCGATCTCGTCGACGAAGTCGTCGAGAAAGACGACGTCTCCGCGCCGCTTCGACATCTTCGATGTCTCACCGCCCTTCGTCAGGTGCACGAGCTGGTAGAGCAGCACCTCGACGCGCTCGGGGTCGTAGCCGAGCATGCGCGCGATCGCCGCGTACCAGTTGCGGGTGCCGTGATGATCGGCGCCGAGCACGTAGATCGCGCGGTCGAAGCCGCGATCGAGCTTGTCGACGAGATAGACGACGTCGGCTGCGCGGTAGGTCGGCGTGCCGCCGTCGGAGCGGATCAGCACACGGTCTTCCTCGTCGCCGTACGCCGACGAGCGCGCCCACAGCGCGCCGTCCTTCTCGTACGTGTCGAGCCGCGGCAGGAACTCCGGCAGCCTCTGCTCGAGCTCGCTCTGCCGGACCCACGAGTCGAAGTGGATGCGAAAGCGCTCGAGCGACGTCTCGATGCGCTGCAGCGTCGCCGGCACGGGATCGCCCGGCAACGCGGCGAGATCGTTCAGGTAGTCGCCCCGATAGCCGTCCTCGGGCAGCTCCTCCCCACGCCTCGCCGCCTCGACGGACTCGCGGAACCGGTCCATCTGCGCGCCGGCGTCGTTGTAGTAGTACTCGCGCTCGACCTCGTGCCCGGCGAAGGCGAGCAGTCGCGCGACGGAGTCGCCGTAGGCGCCGTTGCGGGCCGACGCGACGGTGATCGGCCCCGTCGGGTTCGCGGACACCATCTCGACCTGGATCCGCTGCTTCGGCTCGGCCCAGCCACCGCCGAAGCTCTCGCCGGAGTCGAGGATCGCGCGCAGAGCACCCGCGAACCAGGTGTCGGTGAGAAAGAGGTTGACGAAGCCGGGGCCCGCGATTTCGGCACGCTCGACCTCGGTCAGCGACTGAGCCGTCTCTACGAGCTCCGCGGCGAGCTCGCGCGGCGCCTGACGCCGCGCGCCGGCGAGCTTCAACGCAGCGTTCGTCGCGTAGTCGCCGTGTTCCGGGTCGCCGGGACGCTCGAGCGTGACGCCTGCGCCGACGCGCTCGGCGAGCCTCGAGACGGGATCAGCCGGCAACGCTCTCGCGCGGCGCGAAGAGGTCCTCGAGCAGCCGCAGCTCCTCGGTGGTCCCGACCCCGACGATCACGTCGCCCGGCTCGATGACGGCGTCGGGCTCCGGCGTGGTGTCGAAGGTGCCGTCGCGTTTGCGCAGCGCGACGATGATCGCCCCCGTCTCGTGGCGGACCCGGATGTCGCGGATCGTCTTGCCCGCGTTGTCGCACGAGGCGTCCACCTCGATCTCGGCCATGTGCAGGTCGGGGCCGGTCGCCGTCGTGACGGCGTCGAGGAACGACATCACCTGCGGCTTCAGCACGAGGTTCGCCATCGTGCGCCCCGCCGCGGTGTACGGCTGGACGACGCGGTCGGCGCCGGCGAGCAGCAGCTTCTTCTCGGCGTCCTCGTCGGATGCGCGCGCGACGATCTGGATGTCGGGCCGTACCGACCGGGCGGACAGGGCGATGTAGAGATTGTCGGCGTCGTCGTCGGAGGCGACGACGAGCCCTACCGCGCGGTCGAGTCCGGCGCGCGCGAGATCCTCGTCCTCCGTCGCGTCGCCGACGATCAGGAGGTCGTCGTGCTCCTTCGCCGCGCCGACCGCGTCCTCCCTGTAGTCCAGAACGACGTACGGGACGTCAGCCGCGCGAAACTCCTCGGCCACCCGCCGGCCGACCCGACCGTAGCCGCAGATGATGAAGTGGTCGCGCAGGCGCTCGATCGTCCGCTCCCTTCGTCGTTCGGCCAGAACGCCGGTCAGAACCCCGCCGGCGATGGCCTCGACGATAACGGCGCCGGCATACGCGATGATCGTCAACCCGCAGAGGACGAGCAGCATCGAGATGACTCGGGCCCCGTTGTTCTGCGGCACGGTGTCCAGGCCGGCGAGGGTCGAGGTGACCACGGTGCGGTAGAGCGCCTGGAACCACGACTCGCTCAGCGTCGCGTGGAAGCCGATCGTGCCGCCCACCAGGGTGACGAGGATCGCCGCCAGGAGGCGGGTGATCTGACGGAGGCGGAGCCGCTGCTGCACGCCTCTAGTATTCCGGCGTGGACGAGGAACTCGTTCCAGAGGAACCGCAGCCGGGAGAGCGCCGGCTCAACATCCATCTCGACCCGACCGAGATCGCCGGGAGCTACGCGAACTTCGCGAACATCAGCTTCTCGCGCTACGAGTTCACGCTGACCTTCGCGCGGATCGAGCACGAGGTCGAGGAAGGCGACGTCCCGGGCGCGGTCGTCGCGCGGATCAACGCCTCGCCCCGCTTCCTCGAGGAGTTGATCGCGGCTCTCCAGGATTCCTGGTCGAAGTACCAGACGACCGAGGGGATCCGCAACCTCCCCGAGACGCCCGGCCCCTGACGCCGGTTCGTGCGCGTCGCCGTCTTCTCTGACGTTCATTCGAACCTGCACGCGCTCGAGGCGGTGCTCGCCGCCGTCGACGCAGACCCGCCCGACGAGCTCTGGTGCCTCGGCGACGTCGTCGGGTACGGGGCGAAGCCGAACGAGTGCTGCGCCATCGTGGCGGAACGTGCACGCGTCTGCCTCGGCGGAAACCACGACCTCGCGGTGCGCGGGACGATCGATCTCGACGAGTTCAGCGGCGACGCCGGCGCGGCAGCGCGGTGGACGCGCGGCGTCCTGACCGGGGAGGCGCTCGCGTACCTGAACACGCTCGAGCCGCGAGGCGAGGCGGCGGGCGTCGCCCTCTTCCACGGGAGCGCGCGCGATCCGGTGTGGGAGTACGTGCTGAGCGACGAGGCGGCGGTGACGACACTCCTGCTGACGGAGGAGCCGGTCGTGCTCGTCGGCCACAGCCACGTCGCGCTGCAGGTCGTGCTGCGCGAGCTCCTGGTCGAGGGCGGCCTTGCGCCCGACGGCACCGAGCTCGAGCTCACCGGCGCGCGTTGGCTCCTCAACCCCGGCTCGGTCGGCCAGCCGCGCGACGGGGACGCGCGCGCCGCCTATCTGAGCCTCGACCTCGCTGCGGAGCGTGCGACGTACCACCGCGTCGAGTACGACATCGAGCGGACCCAGGCGGAGATCCGGGAGGCCGGGCTCCCCGAGCTGCTCGCGCTCCGACTCTCGTTCGGCCAGTGAAACGGGTCGTGCTGCTCTGCGTCCTCGCGCTCGCCGCCTGCGGCGGCGCGCCGAAGCCGCGGCTGCCCGCCGACCTCGCTCGGGAGTGGCGGGCCGACGCGGTTGGCTGCCGCAACCCGGCCATGCTCCGCGCGAGCGTGATCGCGGCGATCAACCGGCACCGCGTCCCGGACGCGTTGCAGGAACCGCTGACGAGCAAGGTCAACGCGATCGCGTCGGGCACGTGCGACCCGCGGCGCGCCCGCGAGCTCGCCGACTGGCTCGCGGAGAACTCCTCCTAGACCGGAGTGACGTCGACGGTCGCAGCCGGCTCGGCCGGCTCCGTGCCGTAGAGGTGGATCCCCTCGCGCGCGAGCGCCAGCTGGACGTCCTCGCGCGCCTTGTAGATCCGCCACTTCACGGTGGCAAGCGTCACCTCGAGCGAGTCGGCGATCTCCGTGTACGAGAGGCCGACGACGTCCCGCAGCAGGAGCGCCATCTTGAGGTCGACGTTGAGGTTCTCGACCGCACGCCAGACGGCGTCGATCGCCTCGAGCCGCTCGAACGGGGCGTCGAGGACCTCGAGCGGCGGCACGTCCTCGATGTCGACGACGGCGCGCGGCCGGCGCTCGACCGCACGGAGCTCGTCGAGCACGCGGTTCTTCGACACCTGGAAGAGCCAGGTTGTGAACTTCGAGCGGAGCGAGAACTTGGGCAGCCCCTGGAAGACCCGCAGGAAGATCTCCTGCGTCAGGTCCTCGGCGAGCGCCCGGTCGCCGACGAGCCGCAGCACGTAGTTGAAGACCGGGACTTGATAGGCGCGCACGATGATCGAGAACGCGCGCTCATCGCCTCGCTGGGCCTTCCGCAGGACGCCGAAGTCAGGCTGAGGCAGCGACAAGGCGCCTCATGATAGCCGCGTTATGAGTCGTCATTGAGCTTCACGCCAGTCATTTGTAAGGGCTGGGCAAAATCGAGGAGGGCGAGAATGGTGGGGGCCAGA
Source organism: Actinomycetota bacterium (assembly GCA_005888335.1). The sequence goes on along the minus strand of VAWY01000197.1, from coordinate 2,878 downwards.
TCCGAGAGTTCGCCATCCTCTCTCAGCTTTAGTCGGTTTTCGCTCACGATCAAGGGCACGAGGTTGGTGGTGTGCGCGGTGTGGGGACTTACGCCGTCCTCCTCCAGCATCCTCTCCGCGTTTCCGTGGTCGGCCGTGACGAGGCAGACGCCGCCGACCCCCTGGACTGCCTCGACGACTCGGCCGAGGCACGCGTCGGCCGTCTCGACCGCCTTCACGACGGCCGGGATCACGCCCGTGTGCCCGACCATGTCCGGGTTTGCGAAGTTGATCACCGCGAACGCATAGTCGTTGCCGATCTCGGCGACGAAGCGGTCGGCGAGCTCGACCGCCGACATCTCCGGCTTGAAGTCGTAGCTCGGGACGTCCCGCGGAGAGGGGACGAGCACCCGCACCTCGCCCGGGAACTCCTCCTCGCGGCCGCCGTTGAAGAAGTACGTCACGTGCGCGTACTTCTCCGTCTCCGCGGTGTGGAGTTGGCGGACGCCATGCTGGGCAAGAACCTCTGCGAGGACCATCTCGACGCTCTGCTCCGGGAACGCGACGGGGAAGTCGAAGTCCTCTCGGTACTTCGTCATCGTCGTCAGGTCGGTTTCCAGCTCCCCGAGCTTCTCGCTCAGCTGGCGCGCGCGATCCGGCCGGAAGTTGAAGAAGAGGGCGCCGTCGCGCGCGGGATCGAGCGCCGGCGCGTGCGGCCGCCACAGCGGCGAGATGAACTCGTCCGTGATGCCGGCGTCGTAGCTCCGCTGGACGAGCTCGGCTGCGGTGGCGCCGTCGGCCTCTCCCCGCTCGTGGAGGATCGCGTCGAGGGCGAGCTGCGTGCGCTCCCGGCGCTGGTCGCGGTCCATCGCGTAGTAGCGGCCGGAGATGGTCGCGATCCGCTCGTCCGGAAGCTCGGCGAGGTCGTGCACGGCAGAGGTCGGCGACACGTCGCGGCCGTCGGTAAACGCATGGATCCACGTGCGATCGGCCATCCCCTCGCGCTGCGCGAGCTGGAGCAGCGCCCGGAGGTGGTCGATGTGCGAGTGCACGCCGCCGTACGACACGAGCCCGAGCAGGTGCATGTCTCCCCCGCGCTCGCGCGCGCGCCGGAACGCCGAGACGAGCGCCTCGTTCTCGAAGAGGCTGCCGTTCGCAATCGCACGGTTGACACGCTGGAAGTCCTGGTCCAGCACCCTGCCTGAGCCGATCGTGAGGTGGCCCACCTCCGAGTTGCCCATCTGCCCGGGCGGCAGGCCGACCGCTTCGCCCGACGCCCTGAGCCGCGTGTGCGGGTAGTCGCGCCAGAGGCGGTCGAAGACCGGCGTGTCCGCAAGCTCGACGGCGTTGCCGGGCCCCGGCGGCGCGCATCCCCAACCGTCGAGGATGACGAGAGCTACGAGCGGATACCCGCGGCCGCCAGGCATATCGCGACGAAGCTGTCGATGTCGAGGGAGGCGCCGCCGACGAGCGCACCGTCGACGTCCGGCTGCACGAGCAGCTCGGCGGCGTTGTCGGGCTTGACCGAGCCGCCGTAGAGAACGGGCCGCTCGAGCAGTGACTTGATGAATGCGTGGGCTTCCTGCGCGAGCTCCGGTGTCGCGGTCTGCCCGGTGCCGATCGCCCAGACCGGCTCGTACGCGAGGACGAGCCGCTCGTGCGCGCCGCAGCCCTCTCGGATTGCGTCGACCTGCACGCGCAGCACAGTCTCCGTGTCGCCGGCGTCGCGCTGCTCCTGCGTCTCGCCGACGCACGCAATCACGCCGAGCCCTGCCTGCAAAGCGAACTGGGCGCGCCGGGCAACGCCGAGGTCCGTCTCGCCGAAGTACTGCCGCCGCTCGGAGTGGCCGACGATGGCGCCGCCCACACCGAGGGCGGTCAGCATCGGCGTCGAGATCTCGCCCGTGTACGGGCCTTCGGGCTCCCAGTGCACGTTCTGGGCGTACGTCGTCAAGCCCGCGGCGACGCACTCGGCGAGCCCCGTGAAGGGCGGGCAGACGATCGCGTCGACGCCGTCGGGAAGCGCGGCCGCGAGCGCCTCGGGGTCGGGCCCGAGGTACATCTTCCAGTTGCCGGCGATGATCACGACGGAATCGCCGCCACGCCCGGCAGCTCCTTGCCCTCGAGCAGCTCGAGGCTCGCACCGCCGCCGGTCGAAACCCACGAGATCTTGTCGGCCAGGCCGAGCTCGTTCAGCGCGCGCACCGAGTCCGCTCCGCCGACGACCGAGTACGCCTGCACGTTCGCGGCGACGGCCTGCGCCACCGCCTTCGTCCCCTCGGCGAAGCGTGCCCACTCGAAGACGCCCATCGGCCCGTTCCAGAAGATCGTGCGCGCCTCCGCGAGGATGGCTGCGAAGCGCTGCCGCGTCTCGGGGCCGATGTCGAGCCCGAGCCAGCCGTCCGGCAGGCCGTCGAACGGGAAGACGCCCGACTCCGCACCCTCCTCGAACGCCGCCGCCCCGACGACGTCCGCCGGCAGCTCGACGTCGAACGAAAGCGGGTTCCGAGCGCGGAGCTGCTCGGCCATCTTGCCGCCGATCAGGACCGTGTCGGCGCGGCCGCCGAGGTTCTGGAGCACGCCGAGCTTGTCGTCCACCTTCGCGCCGCCCGAGACGAGAACGAAGGGCCGGTCGACGTCGCCGAGCAGCCGGCCGAGGTGCTCGAGCTCCGCGAGCAGCAGCAGGCCGGCGTACGCGGGCAGCAGGTGCGCGACGCCCTCGGTCGAGGCGTGCGCGCGGTGCGCGGAGCCGAACGCGTCGTTCACGTAGAGGTCGCACCCGTCCGCGAGCTCGCGCGCGAACGCCGGATCGTTCTTCGTCTCGCCGCGATGGAAGCGCGTGTTCTCGAGCAGGCGGAGCCGTTGGTCGGGCAGCAGCTCGCGCAGGCGCCGCTCGACC
>VAWY01000196.1 GCA_005888335.1 Actinomycetota bacterium | reverse complement strand
GGCTCCGGCAAGGGCACGCAGGCCGCCCGGCTTCGCCACGACTTCGGCCTGACGCATCTGTCCACCGGCGACATCCTGCGACGCCATCGCGCCCAGCGCACCGACCTCGGTCGCCAGGCCACCAGCAGCATGACGCTGGGACGGCTGGTGCCGGACGAGCTCGTGATCTCGATGCTGCTACAGGAGCTCGACGCCGCCGGGCCGGGCGGTTTCCTGCTGGACGGCTTCCCGCGCACGACCGCGCAGGCGTATGCCCTGGACCGGCCGCTCGGCAAGGCGGGGCGGCGGCTGACCGCGGCGCTGTTCCTCGACGCCCCGGACGCCGTCATCGTCGAGCGGCTCTCGGGGCGTCTGACGTGCCCGCGGGGGCACGTCTTCAACGCCCGCACGCAGCCGCCGGCACGGCCGGGCGTCTGCGACCACGACGGCGAGCCGCTGTCGGTTCGCGACGACGACCGCGCCGAGACCGTGCGGCGCCGCCTCGACGTCTACCACGAGGTGACCGAGCCGCTCGTCGGCTACTACGAGGAGCGCGGCGTGCTCCACAGCTTCAACGGGCTGTCAACGCCCGACGCGGTCTCGGAGGCGATCCGCGGCTCGCTTGGGCTCGCGCCGGCTACGCGATTCAGCCGGACGCCGAGCGAGGCGGTCCTCGTTCACACGCCCGGCGCGCGGGGGCGGTCATGACGCGACCGGGAGCCGTGGCCACGCCGGCTGGCGATCCGCGCGTGCCGGACACGCGGTGGGTGTACGACTTCGCCGACGGCTCGAAGGACATGCGCGAGCTGCTCGGCGGCAAGGGCGCGAACGTCGCCGAGATGACCCGCGTGCTCGGCGCCGACCGCGTCCCGGCCGGGTTCACGATCACCACCGAGGCGTGCGTCGCGTACATGAACGCCGGCCGGACCGAGCCCGAGGGGATGGCCGGCGAGGTCGCCGCGACGCTCGCCCGGCTGGAGGCGCACACGGGCAAGCGCCTGGGCGACGTCGAGGACCCGCTGCTGGTGTCGGTGCGCTCGGGCGCGCGCGAGTCGATGCCCGGGATGCTCGACACCGTGCTCAACCTCGGCCTCAACGACGCCTCGGTCGAAGGGCTCGCGGAACGCACCGGCAACGAGCGCTTCGCGTGGGACTCCTACCGGCGCTTCGTCCAGATGTTCGGCAACGTCTCGCGCGGCATCCCCGGCGACCGGTTCGAGGACGCGATCAGGGCGGTCAAGGCCGAGCGCAGGGTCACCGACGACACCGAACTCGACGTCGACGCCCTGAGGGAGCTGACGGACCTGACGGACCGCTTCACGGTGCTGTACGACTTCCCGCAGGATCCGCACGAGCAGTTGCGCCAGGCGATCCGCGCGGTGTTCGACTCCTGGACCGGCGATCGCGCCGTCACCTACCGGCGGATCCACCGCATCCCCGACAGCTGGGGCACGGCGGTCAACGTGCAGCAGATGGTATTCGGCAACAACGGCGAGACGAGCGGCTCGGGCGTTGGGTTCAGCCGCGACGAGGTCACGGGCGCCCCGCAGCCGTCGGGCGACTTCCTGGCCAACGCGCAGGGCGAGGACGTCGTCTCCGGCGTCCGCACGCCGCGCGACATCCGCGAGCTCCGCGACTGGCTGCCCGACGTGCACGCCGAGCTGATGGACGTCCTGCGCACCTTGGAGCGCCACTACCTCGACATCCAGGACGTCGAGTTCACCGTCGAGGAAGGCCGGCTGTACCTGCTGCAGACCAGGGTCGCCAAGCGGCCCGCGCAGGCGGCGGTCCGGTTCGCGGTCGACGCGGTCGCCGAAGGACTGCTGACGCGCGAGCAGACGCTGCTGACGATCGACGCGGCGTCGCTGGACGCGCTGCTGCACCCCAGCTTCGCCGCCGACCAGGAATTCCGCGTCCTGGCCAGCGGCGTGGCCGCCTCCCCGGGCGCGGCCAAGGGCCAGATCGTGTTCACGGCCGAGGACGCGGTCGAGTGGGCCGAGCGCGGCCATCGGGTGATCCTCGTGCGGCCGTTCACCGAGGCCGACGACGTGCACGGCTTCTTCGCCGCCCAGGGCATCCTCACCGCCGAGGGCGGCAAGGCCAGCCACGCCGCGCTGGTCGCCCGCGGCATGGACAAGCCCTGCGTCGCCGGCGCCGCCGGCCTGCAGGTCGACCTCGAGCGGCTCGAGCTGCGCGCCGGCGAGGTCGTGCTGCGCGAGGGCGATCTGATCTCGATCGACGGATCGACCGGGCGCGTGTCCGGCGACGACGTGCCGCTGTCCCAGCCCGCGGTCGACGCCAACTTCGAGACGGTGCTCAGCTGGACGGACGAGCTGCGCCGGCTCGGCGTGCGCGCGAACGCCGACACGCCCGAGGACGCGCGCCGCGCGCGCGAGTTCGGCGCCGAGGGCATCGGGCTGTGCCGGACCGAGCACATGTTCATGGCCGCCGACCGCCAGCCCAAGATGCAGGCGATGATCCTGGCGTCCTCGACCGCCGACCGCCGCCACGCGCTCGAGCAGCTGCTGCCGCTGCAGCGCTCCGACTTCGAGGCGCTGTTCGAGGAGATGGCCGGCCTGCCCGTGACGATCCGGCTGCTCGACCCGCCGCTGCACGAGTTCCTGCCCAACGCCACCAACCTCGCGCTCGAGATCGAGCGCGCCCGAACCGAACGCGCGCACGACGTCCGCCGACTCCAACGCGTCTACGCGCGCGTGCGCGAGCTCGAGGAGACCAACCCGATGCTCGGCACCCGCGGCGCCCGGCTCGGCATCATCGCCCCCGAGATCTACGACGTCCAGGTCGAGGCGATCACCGCCGCCGCGCTCGCCGTCCAAGCACGCCACGGGACCGCGCCGCAGGTCGAGATCATGCTCCCGCTCGTCGCCTACGAGCAAGAGCTCCAGATCTGGCCCCGCCTGGCGCTGCGCGCGGCCGCGCCGGTGCTCGGCTACGGCCGCTTCCAGCAGCGCGGCTTCAAGCGCAACGTCGACGCGGGGCGCTGGTCGCCGCGGGGCAGGACGTCGCCGCTGCGGAGGTCGGCGCGCGCGTAGGGGCGGCTCAGACCCGACGTCCGGGATCGCTCCGAAAGCCTGACAAACAATGTGCGGAACGCTACAATCGGCTTGCGGGAAGGCGCCGTTCCAAAAGGAGTAGTCGTGTTCAAGGTTTCCGACGCGCACCACTTCCGCAGGCTGGTGTGCGGCGCGTGCATGGTGGTCGCACCCCTTCTCCTGCTGGGCTCGTCGATCGTCGGACCGACGACGTCGAGCACCAAGGAGGCTTCGATCCTGCGGGCGATCGGCGGGCACCCGGACCGCTTTTACATCTCGACGCTGTTGGCGATCGCCGGCATCGTGCTGCTCCTGCCGGCGGTCCTCGGCCTGATGCACATGCTGCGCGAGCGGCGTGTCGCCTTCGGTCACGTCGGTGGCGCGCTGGCGCTTGTCGGCGTGATGATGTTCATGCTGTTCGGCGGCGTGTCGCTGGTGCAGTGGCAGATGGTCCGTGGCGGCGCCGACCGCGCCCAGATGGTGTCGCTGCTGCACCGCTTCGACCACACCGCGGGCACGCAGGTGGTCTTCGTCCTCAGCCTGGCGTTCCTGGTCGGGATCATCGTGCTCGCGGTTGGTCTGTACCTGGCGCGGGCCGTCCACTGGTCGACGGCGACGGCGCTGACGATCGGCGTCGTGGTGCTCCAGGTGGCGCTCTTCAGCAACACCTCGGCGTGGTTCATCGTCGCCTCGGCGATCCTCTTCGTCGCCTTCGCCACGGTCGGCTGGCGGGTACTCAGCGAGACCGACGAGCAGTGGGACCACACGCCAGAGTGGAGAGGCTTCAGGCCGGCCGCCACGCACTGACAACCGCGCCTTGTGACCGCGCGCAAGGCGCCGCGCGCGGGGGAGGAGCTTTTGCCGTTGATGCTGCTGACCCTCGCGCTCTCGCTCGGCGTGATCGTGCTCGCGTGGGGCCTCGCGCGCGCAGGCCGTGCCAGCGGGTCGGCCCTGTGCATCGCGCTCTCCGCGGTGCTGTTCGCGATCGCCGGGCCGACCGCGAGCCTGACGATGCAACTCATCGCCGCCTCGTTCCTCCTCGTCGGCCTCGGCGCAGTCGGCTGGATGGTCCTTGCGGAGACCGATGACCAGTGGGAGCACATTCCCGAGGTGCACGGCTTCCGCCCCGCGGCCGGCACCGGCTGTCACCGCCAGGTCGCTCGCACGGAAGGGCGCCCGTTAGGGCGCCGAACGGTCGCATCGTGCGCCAGGCGGCGCCAGCGGTGAGGGCTACTCGGGGACGGGACGCGGTCGCCTAGCTCGCTATGGAGCCAACCGGAGACCCCGTACAGCGTCCGAAACGCTCATCGAGGCACCTCGCACACGAGTCGCGTCCCGTCGTTGGCGGAACGCTACGCCCGCTGGGCCCGCGCCGCAAGGCAACGAGATCGACCCGGGCCGGCCACGCGCCGGCGCTCAGCCGGGATGCTCGACGTCGCCGAGGTCGTTGGCGACGCTGTACCCCGATGGCCGCCGGATCTGGCGCTCGCCGGTAGGCATCGGGCGGCCTGGCATGGAAACTCCGGCGGGCCACCTCTACGTCCGCGAGCGCCTGCCCGGCTTCGGCGCGACCCACGGGCCGGTCGCCTTCCGGAAGTCGAGACCGTGCCGTGGGGCGAGCGGGCCGGCGACCGCGTCGACGTCGACCGGCTGCGGTACGGCTGCCGGCTCGCCGCGGAGCTAGGCGCGGACGTCGTCAAGACCGAGTTCCCGGGGCATGTGACCGCGATGTCGGCTGGACCCGCGAGTGCCCTGTGCCCGTCGTCGTCCTCGGCGGAACGGGCGAGGGCCGGGGATCGCTCGATGACGAGCTCGTCGCCGCGGTCGCCGGCGGTGCGCGCGGAGCGGTCTACGGTCGTCGCGTGTGGCGGTTCGAAGACCCGGTCGCCGCGATCGGACGACTGGGCAAGGTGCTGCACCGCGCCGGCGCCGGGGCGACGCGCGGCTGATGAGGGAGCCAAGTGCGGTGTCGCGCGCCGGGCACTGAGGAGGCGTGGTCTGCTGGCGGCGGGGATTCGGGGGTTGCGGGGCGACGGGCGGGAACTACGCTTCGCATGGAGCGCGCGCCAACCCCGATCGAGGGAGGTTGAGTTGGGATGCCCAAGACAGCCAGCGTGAGCGGCCCGGTGGGCGACGGCGCCTCGCGCGCCCGGCATGCCGGCCAGGTCGCGTTTGACCGTCTCACGCAGTCCGTGGAGGCGGCGCAGGTCGCGCTGAAGGACTTGCGCAAGGAGCTGAGCAAGGGATCGCGCGACGTGCTCGCGGATCTCGAGACGACGCTCAAGGACGCGCGTAAGGATCTGCGCAGCGTGCGCAGGACCGTGACGAGGGACCTCGAGCAGATCCCGCGCGCGCTGGTCAGCGGCAAGCCGGCCCGGCGGCGGGGGGCGTCGGCGAGCAAGGCGACCGCGAAGGCGACGGCGGCGAGGAAGACCACGACCGCGGCGGGGAAGCGCGGGTCGACCACGCGGGCCGCGAAGGCGGGCGCCGCGACGAGGTCACGAAAGCCGGCGGGCGCGACCGCCAAGAGCAAGAGCGCGTCGGCGAGCTCCGAGCGATAGCAGGCGCCGGGGCCTCCGCTGCGTGCGGCGAAGGCCCCGCCGTTACGCGCGATGCACACCGGCGACCGGGAGTCCGAGTCCCGGTAGCTTCGCGGCGCAGTTGCGGATCTCGGCCCTCGACCGCTCACCGATCAACGCGTCGGCGCCGGCGTTCGGGGTAGGTCGATCGTGGGTGCGCGAGTGGGTCGAGCACACGAGCGAGCTGGAGCTGCGCATTGAGGCGCCGAGCGCCGAGGACGCGGTGGCCGAGGCCACGGCGGCGCTCGGCGACGTGCTCGGGGAGCCGGACGACGAGCCGGTCACGCGCGAGCTGCAAGTCGAGGGCGGCGATCCTGGCGCGCTGCTGGCCGCCTGGCTTGAGGAGCTGATCTTCCTGGCTGAGCAGGACCTCCTTATCCCGCAGGAGGCGCGCGGCGTGAGCGTCGGGGAAGGCGTGGTGCGCGGGCAGCTCGTGGCGCGGCGCGGGCGGCCGTCGCACCTGGTCAAGGCGGTGACCTACCACCGGCTGGCGCTCGAGCGAGGCGAGACCGGCTGGCGCGCGACGGTGGTGCTCGATGTCTGAGCTGCGGCGCGTCGACGACGTCACCTGGGAGGTCCCAGCCGAGGCGCGCGCCGACATGCGCGTGCCGGCACGCGTCTTCGCCGACGCCGAGCTGGTCGAGGCGATCGGCGACGAGGGCTGGCTCGAGCAGCTGTGCAACGTCGCGACGCTGCCGGGGATCGTCGACGCGGCCCTGGCCATGCCCGACGTGCATCAGGGCTACGGCTTCCCCGTCGGCGGCGTGGCGGCGACCGCGCCGCCGGACGGCGTCGTCTCGCCGGGTGGCGTGGGGTACGACATCAACTGCGGCGTCCGGCTGCTCGCTCTTCCGCTGACGGCCGAGGAGCTCGGCGGCAAGCGCCGGGAGCGGCTCGTGCACGAGCTCTCGCGCGCCGTGCCGGCGGGCGCCGGGCGCGAGGGCGGTCTCGACCTGCGCGGCGCCTCGCTCGAGCAGGTGCTCGCCGAGGGCGCCCAGGCGCTCGTGCGGCGCGGGCTCGGCGTGCCGGAGGACGTTGAGCGCACCGAGTCGGGCGGGCGCATGCCGGGCGCCGACCCCGCCGAGGTCTCCGAACGCGCGCGCCAGCGCGGCGGCGGTCAGATCGGGACGCTCGGCTCGGGCAATCACTTCGTCGAGCTGCAGCGCGTCGACCGCGTGCTCGACCCGGCGGCGGCCGCGGCCTACGGGCTCGACGAGGGCGGGCTGACGGTGCTCATCCACTCCGGCTCGCGCGGCCTCGGCCACCAGGTGTGCACGGACTTCGTCCGCCGCATGGACGTCGCCTTGGCGCGCCACGGCATCACGCTGCCCGACCGCCAGCTGTCCTGCGCGCCCGTCGGCTCAGAGGACGGGCGCGCTTACCTGGGCGCGATGGCCGCGGCCGCGAACTTCGCGTGGGCCAACCGCCAGGGCATCGCCCACCGCGTCCGCCAAGCGGTGGGCCGGGTCGTCGGCGCGCGGGCGGCCGACGAGACGCGCCAGGTCTACGACGTCGCCCACAA
>VAWY01000195.1 GCA_005888335.1 Actinomycetota bacterium | reverse complement strand
TGGTAGCCGAGGGCGCGCGGGTCGATCTCGGCGCGGTAGCCCGTGATGACGCCGGCGCGCTCGAGCCGCTGGACGCGCTCGGCGACCGCGGGCGAGGAGAGACTCACGCGCCGGCCGAGCTCCGCGAACGAGACGCGCCCGTCGCGCGCCAGCTCGCCGAGGATCTTACGGTCGGTAGCGTCAAGTCTCGGAGGATTGACGCCGAAAGGCGGTGCAAGTCCGTTCTTCATGGCGCGTAGTGAGCCTAATGCCTTCGATTCGTCATGTCCAACCCGCGGGTCTGCGGGAACAATGTCTCCGTGAGCGCCGGCCGCCTCCACCCGACTCCCGCCACCGTCCCGCCGCAGGCGTATTTCGCCGGCAGCGCCGTCTTCCACTACCTCGGGCCGTCCTTCGCGGTGCTCCTCTTCGTGCGCGTCGACGTCCTCGGCGTCGCCTGGCTGCGGATTGCGTCCGCGGCGCTGATCTTCGCGCTGTGGCGCCGGCCGTGGCGCGGCTTTCTCGCCCTCGATCGGGGCGGGCGAACGCTGATCGTCGCTCTCGGCGGTGTCTTCGCCGCCATGAACGCCTGCTTCTACGTCTCGATCGACCGGTTACCGCTTGCGACGGTGGCCGCGATCGAGTTCATCGGCCCGATCGCGCTGGCGGCGATTGCAGCTCGCGTGCCGCGAAACGTCGCCGCGATCGTTGCGGCGGCGGCCGGCGTGTACCTGCTCACGCACGTGCGCTTCGTCGGCGAGCCGGTGGGCGTTGCGTTCGCCTTTGCGAATGCCGTCCTCTTCACGGCCTACATCGTTCTCGCGCATCGTGTCTCGCGTCGCTCGGAGCTCGGTGGGGTGGACGGCCTGGCCGCGGCGATGATGTTCGCGTTCGTGTTCGTCTCGCCGATCGGCTTTTCGGCCGCGGCTCACGCACTCGCCGACCCGGTGGCGCTCGGCGCCGGGATAGGCGTCGGCGTGTCTTCCTCGGTCATCCCGTATGTGTTCGACCAGCTGGCGATGGCGCGTCTGGCGCGGGCGACCTACGCACTGTTCGTCGCGCTGCTGCCCGCGACTGCGACTGTGATCGGCGTGGTCGTGCTACGGCAACTGCCGTCGCTCGTCGACCTCGCCGGCATCGCGCTCGTGATGGTCGGAGTCGCGTTGCATCGGGCCGACGCAGGCGACGATGCCGGTGGGGACCCCGCCGGTGGGCGGGATCCCCACCGTGGTCACGACGTGGCCTTCGCCTCCGCGGGTGTGATGCTCGCGGCGCCGGCCGAAGGTGTGAGCACGCTCGTGTGTCCGTCGTCCCACCGGACTCGCACCCGCGCCGGATCCTCGCAGAGGACCTCCTCGACCACCCCCGCACGTCCCGGCTGGGCTGCCCGTTCCGACTCGACCACGATCCGGTCTCCGGCATGAGCCCTCATCTGGCCTCCTTCGCTTCGGCCTTGCTTGTCCTGAACCGGAGGCTAGCGCGATCCCTGATCCGGCGCCGGGGAGTCTCGTCGCTCGTCGGGAACGCTTCGTCTGCCAGCATGGTCCGCTGTGACGCTGCTCGCAGTGGAGACACCGCACGGCCGGGCGAACGCCCATCTGCACCCTGCCGCCGGTGAGCCGAAGGCCGCGCTCGTCCTCGGGCACGGAGCCGGCGGCGGGGTAGCCTCGCGCGATCTGGCGGCGGTGACGAGCGTCGCCCGTTCGGAAGGGTTCAGCGTCGCGCTCGTCGAGCAGCCCTACCGCGTCGCCGGTCGCCGCTCACCCGCGCCGGCGCACCAGCTCGACGCCGCCTGGACGGCGGTGATCGACTACTTACTCGCGGGCGAGCTGCGCGGGCGGCGGCTCGTCGTCGGCGGCCGCTCGTCGGGCGCGCGCGTCGCGTGCCGCACCGCGGGGGCAACCGGCGCAGTGGGGGTGCTCTGCCTTGCGTTTCCGCTCCTGCCGCCGGGGCGCGCCGCGACGACACCGAGCCGTCTCCCCGAGCTCGACGCGGTGACGGTCCCGACGCTGGTCGTGCAGGGGGCGCGTGATCCGTTTGGCATTCCGCCCGCCGCCGCGCGTCGCACGGTGGTCCAGGTGCCGGGCGACCACAGCTTGAGGACCGACATTGGCGCGGTGGCCGACGCGGTTCGAGCGTGGCTGCCCGGCCTCGTCGACAACGAGAAGGCGTGACGTCTACGGCGGTGGGATGTTCTGGTTGCGCCGCAGCACGTTCTCCGGGTCGTACCGCAGTTTGAGTGCCTGGAGGCGGTCGAAGGCGTCCGTGCCGAAGGCTGCGCGCACGCGCTCGATCGGCTCGTCGGCCTGCATGTAGTTGACGTAGCCGCCAAGTGACCACGGCTCGAGGGCTGCCGCCGTCTCGCGCGCCCAGGCGATGTATTTCTCGTCGAGGGTCGCGTCCTGCCACGTGGCCATCGCGCTGATGTTGAAAGCCGCCTTGCGAAAGCTGACAACGCCGGTGGCTGCGTCGGCATCCGTCGGCGCGCCGTGAAGGGACTCGATCAGGATCCCCCCAGGCGGCCGGCCCAACGCGACGATGCGTTGGAGCAGCTCGTCGAGCAGCTCGTCGGAGAGCTCACGCACGAAGTGACCCTTCCAGTAGTGCCGGTTCTCGCCGTACGGCGAGTCGAGCACGCGCTGCTGGTCGAGGAACGTGTGCGCCCTCAGGCCGTCCTCGACGAGGCCGGGCGCCGAGCTCAGCTCACGGAGCTCCTCCGGATCACCGTCCGCGCCCGTGTAGCAAGGAGCAACGACGAGAACGGGCTCGAGCGACTCGTCGACCCCGAGCCCGGCCTGGCAGCTGAGATCGCGCGGCGAGCGGACAGCGAGGTCGCGGAAGCGGCGGAGCGCCTCGCGAACTCCTCGTCCGGAGAATACGAGGCGGCCTCCGACGACACGCTCGAGCGGATGCAGGCGGAACTCGAGTCGCGTCGCGACGCCGAAGTTGCCGCCCGCGCCGCGGAGCGCCCAGAGGAGCTCGGCGTTCTCAGCGGCACTCGTGTGGACGACGGCCCCGTCCGGAGTGACGAGCTCGGCGCCGACGAGGTTGTCGCACGTGAGGCCGTGCTGCGCCGTCAGGTGGCCGATGCCGCCGCCGAGTGTCAGCCCCGCAACGCCCGTCGAGCCCACGACGCCGCCTGGTGTGACGAGCCCGACCGCCTGCGTCGCCGCATCGAAGTCGAGCCAGGTCGCGCCGCCGGCGGCCCGGGCGATGCGAGTCTCGCCGTCGACGTCGACGGTGCGCATCAGGGACAGGTCGATCACGAGGCCGTCGTCGACGGTGCAATGCCCCGCCGGATTGTGGCCGCCCCCGCGCACCGCCACCTGCAGTTCGTGCGTGCGCGCGAAGTCGAATGCGACCGCGACGTCGCCGGGACTCAGGCAACGCGCAATCAGCGCCGGCCGCCGGTCGACGAGGGCGTTGAAGCCGCTGCGCGCGGTGTCGTAGTCCGGATCGGCGGGCAAGACGACAGAGCCCTCGAGCGACCGCCGCAGCTCGTCGACGCTCGTGCTCACGAGCCCGCGGCAGGTTGGTAGACGAGAATCGCCACGCCGTCGCCGACGATCCTCGAGTCGACGAGCCGCAGCGGCTTCTTGTCGCTCGTCTCGTCGAAGAGGCGCTTGCCGCTTCCGAGCACGACCGGGAAGAGCATCAACCGGAGCTCGTCCACGAGGTCGTGCTCGACCAGTGCACGCACCAGTTGGGCGCTGCCGTGGACGACGATGTCGCCGTCCTGTTCCTGCCTCAACTTCGCGACCGCCTCCTGGACGTTGCCCTTCAGCACGGTCGAGTTGTTCCATTCAGGGCTCTCGAGGGTCGAGGAGACGACGTACTTCGGCATCGTGTTGAACTTGTCGGCGAACTCCCCCTCCCTGGAGGGCCAGGCCGCGGCGAAGCCCTCGTAGGTGACCCGGCCGAGCAGCAGGGCCTCGGCCGAGAGCGCTTCGTCGAGCTTGAACCGGTCGCCCTCGTCGCCGCGGCTGATCTCGAAGGTCCAGCCTCCGTACTTGAAGCCCTCGGCGCCCCCCGGGTCCTCCATGACACCGTCCAGCGAAACGAACTCCGTCACCACGATCCTGCCCATGCTGACTCCTCCTTCGTCCGGATTCTCGGCTAGCATAATCAACTTCAGAGTTGCTAAACCAGCAGGATGATTACTAGATGGCGGTCGACCAGCTCACGAGCACGTTCGCGGCCCTCGCCGATCCGACCCGGCGCGAGATTCTCGCGCGGCTCGCGAAGGGCGAGGCGACGGTGAACGAGCTGGCCGAGCCGTTCCCGATCAGCGTCCAGGCGGTCTCGAAGCACCTGAAGGTGCTCGAGCGTGCGGGGCTCGTCACGCGCGGCCGCTCGGCGCAGTTCCGGCCTGCCAACCTGCAGGGGAGGCCGTTGAAGGACGCCCGCGACTGGATCGACACGTACCGCCGGTTCTGGCGAGGCAGCTTCGACCGTCTCGACGAGCGCCTGCGTGGCTGAGTCGACAGGGATCACGATCACGCGGCTCTTCGACGCGCCGCGCGAGCAGGTCTGGAGGGAGTGGACCGAGCCCGAGCGCTTCGCCGACTGGTTCGGCGGCAGCGAGTCGGAGGTACCGCTCGCCTCCGTGTCGATGGACGTGAGGCCCGGGGGCTCGTGGCGCCTGACGATGTTCGCCGAGCCCGGGCGCCGCGAGATCAAATGGAAGGGTGAGTATCGCGAGGTCGTGGCCCCTGAGCGGCTCGTCTTCACGGTCTCCGACCAGCCGGGCGAGGACGCCTACGAGCTCGTCACCGTCGTCCTCACCGACCTCGGCGGCGGCCGGACGGAGATGCGCTTCGAGCAGCGCGGGACCCTGCCGCCCGAGGTCTACGAGCGGGCCGGCCAGGGCTGGTCGGGCTTCTTCGACCGGATCGCGGAGCGCCTGAGCGGGGCTTGACAACCGGAGCCAATCGCGTGCCGTTTCCGATCAGCGGCCCCGCCGTCTCGAAGCACCTCCGGGTGCTCGAGCGCGCCGGCCTCATCACGCAGAGTTGTCGCCGAGTACCTCATGGGTCTCGACTGAACGACGTCACCCTGGTGCCAGGCCCGGGCCTGGCACCAGGGTCGTCAGGCGGTCGCTGATCACCCGGCCTTCCGGCGGACGACTCTTCAGGTCACCGAGCTCACCGCGAACTCCTCTTCGGGAAGGAGCCCGTGCTGCACGGCGAACAGGCTCGCCGTCGCGCGGCTGGAGGCGTCGATCTTGGCGTAGATGTGCTCGATGTGGTTGCCCGCGGTCTTCGGCGAGATCACGAGCCGCGCGGCGATCTCCTTGTTCGACAACCCCTGCGCGAGCAGCCTGAGCACCTCGACTTCGCGCACGGTGAGTCCCGCCGGCCCTTCGCGGCGACGCGGGACCCGGTGGCCGGCGGCGCTGAGAACTGCGTCGGCTGCCTCCGCGTCGAGGCGGCCGGCCTTGACGTCGGCCCGCAGGTTCGCGGCCGCCTCGTCGGCGGTGCGTTGCGGCCGGTGTGGACGCGGCTCGCGCATCGCCTGGTACGCATCGGCCGCGCCCAGGATTCGTGCGGGGCGGGAGACGGCGTTGCCCGTCAATCCGCGTGGGTAGCCCGAGCCGTCGAGGCGCTCGCAATGCTGCACTGCGATCGCGCCGAGCGGCGCCAGCGCCTTCGAGCCGTGGAGCATGCGCTCGGTCAGATACGGGTGCGTGCGCACGCGTTCCCACTCGCCCGCACCGAGCGGCCCTCGCTTGTCCCAGATCGCGTTCGACACACCGAGCCGGCCGAAGTCATGGACGAGGCCCGCGCGTCGAAGCGTCCGAACCTCCGGCTCCGGCAACCCGAGCTGTGCGGCCGCCTCTGCCGCGAGGTCTGCTACCGCTCGTGAATGTCCGAGCAGGTACGGCGACTTCAGGTCGACGAAGTTCGCAATCGCGGCGAGCGCGTCGTCGAAGCGTTCGCCCGAGAGCACGACGCCGAGTGCCGGCTCGGCCCCGATCACGGTCTCCCAGTTCCCGACGGACTCGAGACCGTCGAGGATCTCGTCCGCCTCTGAGCACAAGAGTGCGGCCACCGCGGGATCGAACTGTTTCCCGCCGCGCCTGCGGGCGAGCGAGGTCGCCGCCTCGATTCCTCCCACGCGATGTGCGACCTCGACGAACTCCGCCAGCTGGGCGATTCTCGACGCCAACGGGACGTCGTCGCCCTTCAGTGCACCCGGCCAGCCGCGGCCATCCCATTGCTCATAGGCTGCGCCGATCGCGTCGAGCACCTCCTCGGGCAGCGCGAGCTGCTCGGCCAGCATGCGTGCCCGCTTGGCATGCTCGGAGATCATGTCGTCCACCTCGCGGTGGCCGGACAGGGCGAACTCGAGACCGACGCGGAAGCGATGCAGGGGCGGTTTGCCTGCGCCGAGGCGCCGCAGCCCCGCCGCGGCCGCTCGCACGCCCCCCAGCTCGTGGTCGTACTTCCCGGACTTCAGGGCGATGTCGTCGCCGAACCACTTCGCCTGTTCGTGGGCGTCGGTGTGACAGCCGACGTTGATCAGCAACGCCGTGTAGTAGACGGCCGCTCGTGCCTCTTCGTCGAGGCCGAGCCTCTCTGCCAGCCGCAGCGCGATCAGGCATTGGCGCAGCACGTGCTCCATCGGCTGCCCGAAGCCGAGGTCGATGCCGAGTGACAGTGCGGCAACGAGCTCCGCGAGGCGAACCTCGGAGCGATCCGGATCGCCGCTCACCCGCGGAGACTATGCGGCAACGCAGGCCGCAGCTTCGTGCTTGCGCCTCAGCGCTTCCTGGCGAGATAGCTCTTGCCCGCCGGGACGAGGATCGTCTTCCTCGTCACGAGATC
>VAWY01000070.1 GCA_005888335.1 Actinomycetota bacterium | reverse complement strand
TCGACGGCGATCCTCGTGCGCGCGCTGCGCTCGCTCGGCGCGCAGGTCGGCTGGTACCTGCCCAGCCGCCTCGAGGACGGCTACGGCCTCAGCGCGCGCACCGTCGAGCGCCTGGCCGCGCGCGGGACGGCGCTGCTCGTCACCGCGGACTGCGCGATCACCGCGGTCGCCGAGGTCGCGTCCGCGCGGGCGGCGGGGATGGACGTCGTCGTCACCGACCACCACGCGCCGCGCGCCGACGGTTGCCTGCCGGAGGCGCCGATCGTCCACCCGGCGCTGTGCGACTACCCCTGCCCGCAGCTGTGCGCGGCGGGGGTCGCGCTCAAGCTCGCCGAGGCGCTCGAGGCGCCGACGGCAGTCGACGACCTCGACCTCGCCGCGCTGGC
>VAWY01000069.1 GCA_005888335.1 Actinomycetota bacterium | reverse complement strand
CCGGGCTCGAGCTCGTGCTGACCCGCGACCCGGCGCGGGCCGAGGCGGTCGCCGACGAGCTCGACCGGGTCAACGCCGAACGGCGCCACGTGGAGGAGCGCATCCGGTTCGAGGCCGAGGCGCGCGTCGCCGAACACGGCGACCAGCCGGCGTACGTCCTGGCCGGGGAGGGCTGGCATCCAGGCGTCGTCGGGATCGTCGCCAGCCGCATCGCCGAGCGACACCACCGCCCGACGGTCCTGGTCGCGCTCGACGGTGGGCGCGGCACCGGCTCGGGGCGCTCGATCCCGGGCTTCGACCTGCTCGCGGGGCTCGACGCGTGCGCCGCCCACCTGACCCGGCACGGCGGCCACCGCGCCGCGGCGGGCCTCGAGCTGGACGCCGACGCCCTCGACGACTTCCGCGCCGCGTTCGTCGCGCACGCGGAGACCGTGCTCGACGCCGCCGACCTCGTTCCCGAGGAGCGCGTCGACGCCGTGGTGTCCGGCGGCGACCTCGGTCACGAGCTCGCCGAGGAGCTGGCCCGGCTGGCGCCCTTCGGCCACGGCAACCCCGAGGTCGCCCTGCTCGTCCCGGCCGGCCGGCTCACCGACCCGCGGCCGATGGGGGAGGGCCGCCACCACCTGCGCTTCACGCTCGAGGCCGGCGGAGCCCGCTCGCGCGCGGTGGCCTTCGGCTGCGCGGGCCGCCTGCCCGTCGACCCCGACACAGCCGCCGACGCCACCTTCACGCTGGAGCTCGACGACTGGCGCGGCACCGTCGAACCCCGCCTCAGGCTGCGCCACGCGCAGCCCTGCGCGCCGGCGCCGATCACGCTCGCCGGCGAGCCCGACGACGACTTCGCGGCCGCCTTGGCGGCGTACGACGACAAGGAGGCGGCGGCGGATGGCGGCGCGGCGCGGCGCGATGCGGCGGCGAATGAGGGCGCGGCCGCGCCGGCGACCCGCGTCGCGGCGTCCGACCCCGCCGGGGCCGAGCCGGCCGATCCGCCCCGCCCGCTCGCCCCCCGCCGCGCCCGCGGCGCCGTCCGCGACCGGCGCGACCGTGGCGTCGCCGGCACCGTCGCCGCCGTGGTCGCGTCGGGTGAGCCGGTGCTCGTCGTGGCCGCCGACGCCCGCATCCGAAGGCGCCAGCTGGCCGGGCTGCTCGGCGGCTTCGCCCTGTGCTCGTGGCGCGCGCTCGAGCGTGCGCCGTCGCTCGCGCACGAGCACGCGCACGTCATCGCGATCGACCCGCCGGCGACCAGGGTGGAGCGCGCCACCCTCCAGTCCCTCGCGCGCGAGCGCGCCGTGCACCTCGCGTGGGGGGAGCCCGAGCGCGCCTACGCCGCGCGCGTCGCCGAGCGCGACGGCGAGCTGTGCCCCGCCCTGACCGCCCTCTACCGCGCGCTGCGCGACGGCGCGCCGCTGAACGAAGCGCTGGCCGCGGCCGGTCCGCCCGCCGTCGCGGGCGCCGCGCTGCGTGCCCTCACCGAGCTGCAGCTCGTCGAGCTCGACCGCGGCGCCGGGCGCGCGCGCGTCCCGCCCTTCACCGCCCGCGCGGACCTCGACCGCTCGCCCACGGTCCGCGCCGCCCGGGCCCGCCTGGCCGAGAGCCGCGCCCTGCTGGCGCCGCGACGCGCCCGCGCAGCCTGATCGAACCCGCGAACGAAGTTCGCGCAAGCTCAAAACCGGCGAAGCCGGTCGATAGCCACTCGTCGAACGGGGCAATACCGGCGGGACCCTGAGCTACGCTTGCCCTGACGATGGCTTCCGAGACCAAAGGCGACCCCAAGAGCCCGCCCGACGTGTCCGCGCACGTGCCCGCGCGGCGTGCGCCGGTCGACCGCGTGGCCCATCCCGAGGACCACGCTCCGATCGAGGCGCCGAACCTCACCGAGGACGAGCGGCGCCTGCTCGGCGACCTGTTCGCGATCGTCGAGGAGCACGCGGCGGACTCGATCGTCGACGTCGACCGAGCTCGCGTCCAGGAGGCGTTCGTCTTCGCCTGCGAGCACCACGCCGACCAGCGCCGCAAGTCCGGCGAGGACTTCATCACCCACCCCGTCGGCGTCGCCAAGATCTGCGCCGGCCTGCGGCTGGACACCGAGACGCTGTGCGCGGCCCTCCTGCACGACACCGTCGAGGACACGTCCGCCAGCCTCGAGGAGGTCCGGGAGCGCTTCGGCGACGAGATCGCCAACCTCGTCGACGGCGTCACCAAGCTCACCGGGATCACCTTCCAGTCGCGCGACGAGGCGCAGGCCGAGAACTACCGCAAGATGATGGTCGCGATGGCCTCGGACATCCGGGTCATCCTCATCAAGCTGGCCGACCGGCTGCACAACATGCGCACGATCCAGGCCCTGTCGAAGCAGAAGCAGATCGACAAGGCCAAGGAGACGCTCGAGATCTACGCGCCGATCGCCCACCGCCTCGGCATCCACGCGATCAAGTGGGAGCTCGAGGACCTGGCCTTCGCGGCGCTGCACCCCCGCAAGTACCAGGAGATCAAGGGCCTCGTCGCCCAGCAGCGCGAGGAGCGCGAGCACTACGTCAACCAGGCGGGCGACTACCTGCTGCGCGAGCTCGAGGCGCTCGGCATCCACGCCGAGATCGCCGGGCGGGCCAAGCACTTCTACTCGATCTACTCGAAGATGACCCGCAAGGACCGCGAGTTCAACGAGATCTACGACCTCACGGCGATGCGGGTGATCGTCGACTCGGTGAAGGACTGCTACGGCGCCGTCGGCGTGATCCACAGCCTGTGGAAGCCGCTGCCCGGGCGCTTCAAGGACTTCATCGCGATGCCCAAGTTCAACATGTACCAGTCGCTGCACACGACGGTGATCGGACCGGAGGGCAGGCCGCTGGAGATCCAGATCCGCACGCGCGAGATGCACGACATGGCGGAGTTCGGCGTCGCCGCGCACTGGATCTACAAGGCCAAGGCCGGCGACGGCCGCAAGCGCGCCCCCGCCGCCGCGCAGGGCGACGAGAAGCTCAAGTGGCTGCGCTCGATGCTCGACTGGCAGCTGGAGCTCCAGGACCCCAAGGAGTTCATGGAGAACCTGAAGGTGGACCTCTTCGAGGACGAGGTCTTCGTCTTCACGCCCAAGGGCGAGGTCAAGTCGCTGGCCCACGGCGCCACGCCGCTGGACTTCGCCTACGAGGTGCACACCGAGATCGGCCACCGCTGCGTCGGCGCGCGCGTCAACGGCAAGATCGTGCCGCTGCACTACGAGCTCAAGTCGGGCGACATCGTCGAGGTCCTGACCTCCAAGCGCGAGCGCGGCCCGTCGCGCGACTGGCTCGCCGTCGTCAAGACGACCCGCGCCCGCAACAAGATCAAGCAGTGGTTCAAGGCCGAGTCGCGGGAGGACACGGAGCACACGGGCCGCGAGCTGCTGCAGGAGCACCTGCGCAAGGCCGGGCTACCGGCGCAGAAGATCAGCGGCTCGGCCCTCCTGGCGGACGTGATCCGCGAGATGGGCTTCCGCAAGGCCGAGGAGTTCTACATCGCGCTGGGCGGCGCCAAGATCTCGCCGAAGGTCGTCGTCAACAAGGTCATGCAGCGCCTCAAGCAGGGCGAGGCGGCCGAGGACGAGACCACCCCCGCCGAGACGCTGGTCACGGGCAAGCGCCAGCGCCGCCAGCCGACGGGCTCCTCGGGGTCCTACGGCATCCGCGTCGAGGGCGTCGTCGACGTCATGCTGCGCCTGGCGAAGTGCTGTCGCCCCGTCCCCGGCGACCCGATCGTCGGCTACGTCTCGCTGGGCCGCGGGATCACGATCCACCGCGACGACTGTCCCAACGCCGTCGCCCTGCGCAAGGACCCCGAGCGCTTCGTGCCCGTGGAGTGGGAGGGCGACCACAAGCAGTCGTTCAAGGTCGAGATGCAGGTCGATGTGTGCGACCGACACCGCCTCCTCGAGGATCTCTCGCGGGCCATCGCCGAGGGGGGGCTGAACATCGTTGAGGCCCGCTGCCTCGTCTCGCCGCCGATGGTGCAGAACCGCTTCGTCGTCGAGGTCGCCGACACCGCGACGCTCAAGCAGACGATCAACCGCCTGCGCAACATCGACAGCGTGTTCGACGCATACCGCGTGACCCCGGGCGCGTAAGTGGCGCCGGCGACCGCCACGGCCCACGGGCAGCGGTTCGTCTTCACCGACTCCGGAAGCGGCCCGCTCGTCGTCCTGTTCCACGGCTTCCCGGACACGCCGATCGGCTGGGCGGACACCGCGCAGGCGCTCAACGCGGCGGGCTACCGCACCGTCGTGCCGTACCTGCGCGGTTACCACCCCGACACGATCGTGCCCGGCCGCCGCTACGGCGGTGCCGAGATCGGCGAGGACGCGATCCGCCTGCTCGACGCGCTCGGTGCCGACGACGCCGTGCTCGTCGGCCACGACTGGGGCGCCGGGGTCGTCTACCGCGCGGCGGCGATCGCCCCGCAGCGCGTCCGGGCGCTGTGTGCCGTCGCGATCCCGCACCCGCGGCTGATCAAGCCGTCGCCGTCGGTGCTCTGGGGCGCGCGCCACTTCCTGACGCTGCGACTGCCCACGGGGCGTTGGCTGGCGCGGCATGACGACTTCGCCTACATGGACACGCTGATGCGACGCTGGGCGCCCAACTGGTCGGGCCCCGACCGCGACGCCACCTTGCGCGACGTCAAGCAGGCGTTCGCCGATCCGCGCGTCCTCGACGCCGCGCTGGCCTACTACCGCCATTCGTCGCCCGGCGGCGTCGGCCGCCTCTCAGGTCCCGCCCTGATCGTGGGCGGCACGACCGACATCCTCGATCCGGAGACGTTCACGCGCAGCCCGGACGCCTTCGACGGCCCGTGCGACGTGCTCCTCGCCCAAGGCGCCGGCCACTGGCCGCACCGCGAGGCTCGCGCCCTGTTCCAAGAGCGTCTGCTGGCCTTCCTCGCTGGTCTGTGAGATGGTCGCGCCGGAGGCGCGGTCACCACTGGAGGAGGCGTTCGGCGATGGATGCGAGTGGGATTGACCAGATCCTCGAGCGGGCCGTGGGCGACCGGGTGGTCCCCGGCGTCGTCGCCGTGGCCGGCGATCGCGACCGCGTGCTCTACGAGGGCGCCTTCGGCCGGCTGAGCGTCGACGGTGACGCGGGCGTGCGCCCCGACACGATGTTCTGGATCGCGTCGATGACCAAGGCCATCGCCAGCGTCGCGGGGCTGCAGCTCGTCGAGCGCGGCGAGCTCGAGCTCGAGCAGCCGGTCGCCGACGTGCTGCCCGAGTTCAGCCGGCTGCAGGTCCTCGAGGGCTTCGACGGCGACGAGCCGCGCCTGCGACCGCCGGCCCGCCAGGCGACGATCCGCCATCTGCTCACGCACACATCGGGCCTGGGCTACTGGTTCGACAACGCCGACCTGCTGCGCTACCACCAGGTCACGGGTGTCCCCGACGTCACCTCCGGCCGGCTCGCCATGTTCGAGGCGCCGCTCGTCGCCGACCCGGGCACGCGGTGGGAGTACGGGACGGGCACCGACTGGCTCGGCCGGGTGGTCGAGGCGGTCGCCGGCGAAGACCTCGCCACGTACTGCCGGCGGCACATCTTCGCTGCGCTCGACATGGCCGACGCGACCTTCAGCCCGACCGACGACCAGCGCGCGCGGATGATGACCGTGCACTCGCGCACGCCCGACGGCGGTCTCGTCGCGACGCCCTTCGAGCTGCCCGCCGAGCCGGAGTTCTTCTCCGGCGGCGCCGGGGCCTTTGCCACGGCCGCGGACTACCTGCGCTTCATGCGCGCGCTCTTGCGCGGCGGGGAGCTCGACGGCGAACGGATCCTGCGTCCCGAGAGCGTCGAGCTCGCGTTCGCCGACCACCTCCAGGGCGCCCCGCTTCCGGCGATCATCCGGTCGGCGGTGCCCGAGCTGTGCAACGACATCCCGTCGCTGCCGGTCGCCCAGGGGTGGGGCCTCGGGTTCCACCTCGTGCTCGAGGACCTCCCGGGGATGCGCCGGGCGGGAACCGGCGACTGGGCCGGGCTGTGCAACTGCTACTTCTGGATCGACCGAGCGGGAGGCGTGGCCGGGGCGCTCCTCACGCAGGTCCTCCCGTTCTACGACGCCGCGATCGTCGACACCGCAACCCGCTTCGAGGAGGCCGTCTACGCGCCGGTCGGCGCGCGCGCCGCGGCCTGAGCCCGGATCAGTAGCCGAAGTCGCCCGCGAGGATCCGCCCCTGCATGAGCGACGTCGCCGCGCTCGGCTCGACGCCGAGCTCGTCGACGAGCAGCCTCCGGCAGGCGAGGTACTGGCGCAGCGCGTCGGCGATCCGGCCGCAGCGCGCGTAGGCGATCATCAGCTCGCGGTGGACCGTCTCGTTGAGCGGGTCGAGCTCGAGCAGGCGGGTCGCGAACTGGATCGTCGCGCGGGCGTCGCCCTCGTCGCGGCAGGCGTCGACGAGCGCCTCGAGGACGCCGGTGTAGCGGTCGACGAGCCGCCGGCGCCAGTCGCGCGACCAGTCGGCGTAGCGATCCTCGGGCAGCGGCTCGCCGCCCCACAGCGCCGCGGCGCGCTCGAGCAACGTGCGCCGCGCCGCGAGATCGCGCTCGGTCAGCGCCGTCCCAGCGGCGACCTCGAACTCCTCGGAGTCGACGAGGTCGTGGTCGGCGAGCCGCAGGCGGTAGCCGTGCTCGACGGCCTCGATGATGCTCTCGCCGCCCAGCCCGGTGTCGAGGACGCCGCGCGCCATCGAGACGGCGACCTGCAGGTTCCGCCGGGCGGAGGCGGCCGGCTTGCCCGGCCAGAAGTGCTCGAAGAGCACGTCCTCGGGGACGACCGTCCCGCGGTTGACGAGCAGGAAGCGCACGAGCCGGGCGGTCAGCGGGCGCCCCCAGGCGGCAGCGTCGATCCGCCACGCTCCCCGCCGCGCCTCGAAGCCGCCGAGCAGGCGGAAGATCAGCGGCGGCGGCGCGCGCCGGACGCTCTCCAGTGCCGCGCGCGCGGCCGCGGCGACCGCGGGATCGGCCTCGCGCGCCATGTCCCTGAGCTGGCCGAGCGCGCGCGGGTGCCCGGAGGCGACGACCGGCCCGACCGCGCGGCTGCGCACCGCGGCCAGCGGGTGGTCGGTGAAGGGCAGCAGGGCCTCGCCGCCCGGCCACGCGCGCTGGATCGCGCGCAAGACGGGCTCCGGCGCCAGCCGCCCGCGCTCGAGCGCCGCCCACACCAGCGGCCGCAGCCGCGGCCACTCGCGCCGCACGAGGTGCACCGCGTTGGGCCCGGCGGCCGCCCAGGCGGCGACGACATCGTCGACGGCCTCGTCCTCGGCGCCGCGCAGGTTGCTCAGGTGCCCGCGCTGGACGATCAGGCGTGCCCGCGCCCACGCGCCCGCCTCGCCCGGCATGCGCGCGTCGGCGGTGGCCAGCGCCACCGCAACGAGCTCGCCGGCGCGCGCCGGCGCGCCCGCCTCGGCCATCACGGGCGCCAGCGTCGCCGCCAGCGAGAGGCAGTGGACCAGCGGCGCGCGCCCAGCGCCGATCGCCGCCCGGTCCGCGGCGGCGAGGGCGCCGGCCGGGTTCCCGCGCAGCGCGGCGACGCCCGCGGTGGCAGCGTCGAGCGCCCCGCGGCGCCACCCGGCGACGGGATGGTCGCCGCGCGCGAGCTCGAGCTCGGCCTCGGCGAGCCGGCCGGCCCGGGCGAGCAGCAGCGCGCGCTCGGCCCGCGCGGCCGCGGCGCACAGCGGATCGCCCGCGGCGCCGGCGGCCGCCGCGGCGTCCTGCCAGGCGGCGAGCGCCTCGTCGTCGCGACCCTGCTCGCCGAGGATCCAGGCCACGCCCGCCAGCAGCGCCGGGCGCTGGGCGAGCGGGTCGTCCTCGCCGAGCGCGCCGGCGGCGGCGTGCACCCGCGCGAGCGCGCGGTCGAGCTCGCCGCGGGGGACATCGAGCTGCGCCTGGCGCAGGTGCTCGAGCCCGGTGAGGGCGCCGCCGGCGGGATGGTGCAGCGCCGCCGCGGCGAGCGAGCGCGAATGCGCCGCGCGCCCCTCGCCGGCGAGCGCAAGGGCAGCGGTCAGGGCGGTCGCCGGGGCGGCGACGCCGGCCCGCCAGCCGCCCGGCCCGTCGAAGCCTTCGGCGAGGTCGCTCGCCGCGTCGCCCTGGCCGAGCGCGAGCAGCGCGCTCGCCAGCAGGGCGCGCGCGGTCCACTCGCCGGCGTGACCGGCGGCGGCGCGCCACGCCTCGACCGACGCCGCGAGCGGCTCCAGCGCGCGCTCGGGGCAACCCTGCGCGCTCGCCAGCGCCCCCTCGAGCAGCAGAGCGCAGGGCGTCTCGCGCGCCTCGGCGGGCAGGCGGTCACGCCAGCGCGTGAGCACGTCCGGCGCGGTGCGCGCGAGCGCCGGGCCGGCGGCCACGGCGGCGTCCAGCGCCGCGCGCCAGTCGCCCGCCTCGAGCCAGTGCTCGACCGCGCCGTTCGTGCGACCGGCGGCGGCGAGCGCGCCCGCGACGGCCGCATGCAGGCGCGCCTGGCGCGCGCGCGGGCGCTCGGCCGCGCCGCGCTCGCGCAGGAGGGCGCGGAAGAGCGGATGGAACCGGTAGGCCGCGCCGTCGGGGCGCGCGGGGCGCAGGAACACGCCGGCGGCGGCGAGGCCGGCGAGCGCTTCCGCGCCGAGCCCGAGCGCCTCGGCGAGGCCCGCGTCGAGCTCGTCGGGCACCGCCGCGTCGAGCAGCGCATCGCGCGTGGCCGGCTCGAGCCGGTCAAGCACCTCCTCGCGCAGGAAGGCCAGCGCGTCGCGGTGGTCGAGGCGCACGGGGCCGACCGGGCCGATCGAGCTCGCCAGGCCGACGCCGAGCGGCCAGCCCTCGGTCTCTTCCATCACGCGCTCGAGGTGGCGGACGCTGGGCTCGCGGCCGAGTCGCTTGCGCAGGACCTCGCCGGTCTCGCGGGCGTCGAAGGCGAGGTCGACCGGGCCGAGCTCGGTGATCGCCTCGGCCGCGCGCGCCCGCCTGAGCCGCAGCGGCAGCGCGCTGCGGCCGGCGATCGCCAGAACCGGACCGGCTGGCGCGTCGAGCACGCGCTGCAACAGCGCGACGACCTCGTCGTTCGCCACCTGCTCGGCGTCGTCGACGACGACCACGACGTCCTCGTCCGGCGCCGCGGCGACCAGGTGCTGCAGCTGCGCCGCCGCCTCGCTCGGGCGCACGCGCCACGCCCGCTTGGCGAGCAGCGCGAGCGCCTCCTCGAGCACGGCGGACTTGCCGAACCCCGCTTCGGCGGTGAGCAGGACGTGGACGCCGTGCGAGAGCGCGCCGGCGATCCTCCCCGCGAGGGCCGGCCGGCGAATGCGGCGAAGGGTGTAGTGGACCGCGTCCGGCGGCGGCGCCGCCGGACGGGCTCCCGGGCGTCCGTGCACAGGACACATGGTGCCGGTGCACGATTCCGCAGTGCAATGGCAACTTCCCGCAGATCGCTTGCGAGATCGGGCGTGCACCGGTCCGCAGCCGGACACCGGCGCGTTGAGCGGTCGCTGAGCGCGCCTCCGTAGCGTCGCCGCCGGAGACCCGCCCGCCCCCGTCTTGCCGCCGATGTCCGTCCCGGAGCGCTTCGCCCGCATCCAGTTTCCCCTGCGCCGTCGCCTGAGCCTGCTCACCACCTTCCTCGTGGTGAGCGCCGGGATCCTGGCCGGTGGCGCGCTGGCCCTCGGCGCCGCGCTGACCGACGCGCTGCGCGCGCACACCGTCGGCGAGGCGCAGCGCACCGCCTCGGACTACGTCGACCGGGTGCTGCGCCCGTGGCTGGTGCGGGGCGGCGCGGTCACCGTCAACCGCGGCGTCCCGACCGCGGTGGGGCGAGAGCTCGCGCACCGCACCCCGGACATCGTCAGCGTCAAGGTGTGGGCGCCCGACGGCACGCTCGCGTGGACGAGCGTCGCGCCGTCGCGCATCGGCCGCCGGTATCCGGTGGGTGGCGCGCTCGCCGGCGCGCTTCGCCACTCGCGCGCGACCTCGGAGATCCTGGGCGACGAGGCGCACGACCGCGCCGAGCGCCGCGTGGAGACGCGCGCCCACCCGGCGCGGCTGCTCGAGGTCTATGCGCCGGTGCGCGCGCGGGGGCAGACGATCGGCGCCTACGAGGTCTACGTCGACGCCCGCAACGTCCTGGCCGGCATCGAGAGCGGCCGCCGGCTGATCTGGTTGGTGACGGGGGCGATCTTCGTCGCACTGTGGGTCGCCCTGGCCCTCCTCGTGCGCGGCGCGTCGCGCAAGCTGCGCCGCCAGACACGCCTGCTGCGCGAGCGCTCGCGGGCGCTGACCGAGGCATACGACACGCTCGAACGGCGCTCGCTCGAGGCGATCGCGAGCCTGAACGCCACGATCGAGGCACGTGACCCGCTCGGCGCCGGCCAGTCGCTGCTCGTCGAGCGGCTCGCGCTCGCGATCGGCGGCGAGCTGGGCCTCGGACCGGCCGCGCTCGAGGCGCTCGCCCACGGCGCGCTGCTGCACGACATCGGCAAGGTCGCCGTCCCCGAGCGGCTGCTCGCCAAGCCCGGGTCGCTGACCGCGGAGGAGTTCGAGCACGTCAAGCTCCACGCCGACGAGGGAGCGGCGATCCTCGAACGCCTGTCGCCGCTGCGCCAGGTGGTGCCGATCGTCCGCCACCACCACGAGCGCTGGGACGGCACCGGCTACCCCGACGGGCTCGCGGGCACCGACGTGCCCGTGGGCGCCGCGATCGTCGCCGTCGCGGAGGCGTGGGCGGCGATGACGTCGAACCGGCCCTACCGCTGCGCACTGGACCCCGACGACGCGGTGGCCGAGCTGCTCGACGGGCGCGGCACCCAGTTCTCGCCCGCGGTCGTCGACGCGTTCCTGCGCGCGGCGGGCGGGCGGCCGTGCGAGCTGTGGCTGCGCCCCGCGCCGCCGGCCGGCACATCACGCAAGGTTGTTGAGCGCCTGTTGAGCGCCCCGGCTTACGTTCGCGATCCCCACCCCGCCCGGCATCCGAGCGCCCCGTGAGCACCCACACCACCGCTCTCCCACCCAGGAACCCCGCAAAGACTCTCCTCGCGCGAGGCCTGGTCGTGGCGGTGTGGGCCGGGGCGCTCGCCGGGGCGGTCCTCGGCGTCGTGACGATCGCGGGCCGCGGCTCGAGCGGGCCCGCTGCACCCGGGGTCGTGGGACTGCACCAGCGCGTGATCACGAGCTTCGGGACGATGTCCGTCGACTACGTCGTCAAGGTCGTCGGGGCGCCCAACCCGATGGGCCTCTCCGACGCCCCGGGCCAGCTTCCGATCCAGGTCGGCGTCACGCTGACCAACCTCGCCAAGCGCCCGCTGCGCTACTCGCCGCGGATGTTCGAGATGCCGAAGATCGCCACCGGAGGCGTGGACGCCGGGCGGCTCGAGCGCGGCCGGATGCCGTCGTTGAGCCAGCACCGCTTCACCCTGCGCTATTCCGTCGCGGACGCCGCATCGCTGCCGCGACTCGTGTTCCACGACCCAGGGCGCCGCGCGCCGGTCGTCGTGGAACTCGGTTCCAGCCGCCACCTGGGGACGCTCGACGTCCTCAGTCACCACTTCAGCCCCGGCTTCGCGGGCTGAGCCGGGGTCACCAAGGAGGAGGTCGACCGCGTGAGGACCAGGATCACGGACACGATCGGTCGCCGGGCACCGCTCGGCGCGGGACTCTCGGCGGCGGCGGGGCTCTGGCTCGTCGCCGTAGAGGCCGGCGGTCACGGATGGCTCAGCCGCTGGCTGCTCGTCGTACTCGTCGGGGCACCCACCGCGGCGCTGCTGGCGCCACTGGCCACCCGTCTCGTCGCGCGCCCAGCGCGGCTGGAGGCGGCTGCGCTGGTGGCGCTGGCCGCCGCGGCTGCGGCGGCACTCGGGGCGCTGGCCGCCGGCGTGCTCGACCTGCAGGCTCTCGAGCCGGGCCGGGGACTGCTGCTGGCGCTTGCCGTGACGGTCCCGCTGGCGGCGGTCGCACCCGCTCGGCGCCCCGCGCCGGCCGCCATGGCGCCGGTCGAGACCGCGCCCCCCGCCCGCCCGGCGCGCCCCGCCGGCGGGACGACGCGGCGCGGCTTCATCCAGGTCGGGGCGGCGAGCTCGGTCGCCGTGGCGGGCCTGTCGCGCGTCATGACGGCATCGGCGGCGCCGCCGGTGCCCTTCATGCTCACGATCACCGAGGGCGACATCGTCATGGAGGACGGCACGCCGGTGTTCTTCCGCGGGTTCCGGTCGACGGACGCCCTCAAGGACGTCCCGTCGCTGCCGGGGCCGCCGATCGGCAACGTCGGTCCCGGCGTCAAGGGCCGCGAGATCTTCGAGGGCGACGCGGTCCAGATCGTGGTGGCGAACAGCACGCCCCGGGACCACACGTTCCTCATCGAGCGGACGGCCAGCGAGCAGCCGAGCAACCCCGTCGTGAAGCCGACGACGGTGCCTGCTCACGGCAGCGTGACGATCAACTTCGTCGCCCCCGATGCCGGCAGCTACGTCTACCGCGACGCCGACCGCAACAACCGCCTTCTCGGGATGTACGGAGCGTTCATCGTCCAGCCCGCGGGCGGGGGCGGGACGCTGCTGCCGTACTCGCCGGCTCCCGACCGCGTCGTCGTCGAAACGGAGCTGCGCAGCCAGCTGACCTGGGTGCTCTCCGACGTCGACCCGGTCCTCGGCGAGCTGGCCCGGACGCAGCGCCGCCAGAGCACCGTCGACTATCCGCTGTCGAGCATCAAGCCGCGCTACTTCCTGATCAACGGGCAGACCGGCGTCGAGGCCACGAAAAACGTCGACTTCACGGTGCCCGTCATCCCGCTGCAGCTCGCGACGGACCAGTTCGTGGGGGTGCTCATCCGCTGCATCAACGCGGGCATCGCCACGCACGCGCTGCACTGGCATGGCAACCACATCTTCCCGGTGCAGCGCAACGGGGTCCCGGCCAAGGTCGGCGTCGTCTTCGAGCGGGACATGCAGCGGATGGAGCCGCTCATGACCGTCGACGTGATCCTGCCGGCGCACACGGGCTTCGACGCCTTCCCGCCCATCAACGATCTGCACCCGAAGAGCGCCGAGCAGCACTTCCCGATGCATTGCCACGCGGAGATGTCGCAGACGGCGGCCGGGGGGTCGTATCCGTTCGGGATGCTGACCGACTGGCACCTCGTCAGCACCACGCAGGTGGCGCGTCAGGTGCGCCAGCGCCTCGCCGACGAGGCCCGCGACGGACGCCGGCGCGTCCCGGATGACGTCGTGCAGGCGGCGATCGACGAGCGGACCGGGAACAGCGGGCCCGGCGGCGGCGACAACGGCCAGGGCAAGAGCGGGTCGAGCAGCGGTGGCTCCGGTGACGGTGGCGGAGGCTCGGGCACCAGCAGCGGCGGCTCGGGTGACAAGAGCTCCGGCGGAAAGGGCTGACGATGGCCGGCAACTTCAACTGCGTCCTCAACGAAGCCCAGTTCGAGCTGGCCTTTCCCGAGCAGGTCGGCAACCAGCCGACGTTCGGGTTGGTGACCAGCCAGGCCGAGTGGGAGGCCAAGCGCAGCGACCCGAACTTCCTGCCGCCCGGCATGCCGCCCGGCATCGGCGAGATCCGCAAGTTCACGCGCAAGGTCTTCGTGAGCGGCAAGCTCACCATGCCCGACGGCGTCGAGATCCGGCATTGGGGGTTCGAGGACGAGAACGGCGTCAAGACGCTCCCCTCGCCGCCGATCCGCGTGATGGGCGGCGACCTCGTGCAGGTCGACCTCGGCTCCTCGAAGAACCGGCACACCATCCACCATCACGGGCTCGAGCCCGACATGGACAACGACGGCGTCGGCCACACGTCGTTCGAGGTGACCGGCCACTACATCTACCAGTGGCGCGCGCACCCCGCGAACACGGGGACGTTCTTCTACCACTGCCACGTCAACACGGTCCTGCACGTGCAGATGGGGCTCTTCGGGGCGATCATCGTCGACCCGTACGAGCCCGAGCCGGATCCGCGGGGCAAGCTGCCGGTCGTCGACGCGCCAGACGACTGGCGCTACAAGCACGAGGCGATCTGGGCGCTGAACTCGTTCGACCCGCGCTGGCACACGCTGCATCACCTCGCGGGGTTCTGCCTCGAGGACGCCGGGCTGAACGACTACAACCCGAAGTACTTCCTCATCGGCCGCCATCCGCAGCACCCCGACGGCCGCCCGATCCTCGGCGACGCGAGCCAGCCGGTGGCGTTCACGATGCCGGCCGGCGAGACGGGGCTGATCCGGCTGATCCACGCCAACTACTTCTCCGTCACCGCCGATCTCGGCGCCCTGGGCGACTTCGTCCAGATCGTCGAGACCGACGGCCGGCCGATCCGCAGCGGACTCGACGTCAACGGCCTGGGCGGCGGGCACCCCGACGTCGGCATCCCGTGGAACGACTGGCCGGAGAAGCGGATCGGGCCCGCGGAGCGGTACGGGCTGCTGCTCAAGCCGACGAAGCCGGGGGTCTACCCGGTCACCTTCACGTTCCACCACTGGGTCAGTCAGAAGCCCGTGGGCTTCGTGCGGACGCAGGTGACGGTCGCATGAGCACGCGCCTGCTCGCTGCTTGTAGCGCCGCCATCGCCGCCCTCGCCATCGCGCCGGGCAGCGCCTCCGCGGTCGTCGCCGTCCAGAGCGCGATCCCGTTCTCCGGCGTCGAGGGCAAGGAGATCACCAACCAGCGCGTCGTCAACTTCGACGACGCCGGCGACGCGACCGGCCGCTGCACGGTCGCCAACTACACGCTCCAGGCCGACTGGGGCGACGGGACGACCGGCCCGCTCGAGATCGACAAGCCGATCAAGATCGACCCCGGCGCCGTCCCCGGCACCTGCACGTACTCGGCACGGGGCACGCACACGTACACGCGTGCCGGCGTCTATGACGTCCGGGCCGCGATCTGCCCCGCGGGCGGGACGTGCTCGACGACGCCCGTCCCTGGGACGGCGACGATCCGCGAGGCCGACTTCCGCGGGGCGGCACAGGCGATCACCGCGACCGCCGGCACCCCGTTCAGCGGCCAGGTGGCCGAGCTCAAGGACGACAACCCGTTGTCGCAGAGCGGCGACTTCACCGCCACGATCGACTGGGGCGACGGGACGCCGGCCAGCGCCGCGGCGCTCGCGGGCAACGCCGGCAGCTTCACGATCGACGGCGGGCACACGTACGCGGCGCCGGGCGGCTACCGGATCGCCGTCAGCGTCGTCCACGGCGGGCGCACGCTCGTGCTCGACCCCCAGACCGTCACCGTCGATCCCGCGCCGCCGAGCGGCGGCAAGCCGGGCGACGACGGCGCTCCCACCACGGCTCCCACGGCGACTGTGCGCGTCCTGGGCGGCCGGGTGACCCTGACAGGCCTCCGGCGCAACGGCTTGCGCCTGCGGATCGGCGTCAGCACCACCAAGGCCAAGAGGCTGCTGGTGAGGCTGCGCGATTCGCGGACCGGCCGCGCGCTGTGGAGTCGGCGGATCACGCTGACCGGGACCCAGGTCCACAACGGCCAGCGCACCGCCGACCTCCGACTGCGGATCCCGCGGGCGGTCCTCGACCGCCTGCGGCGTGGCCGCAGCTACGGCATCTCCTTCCCGCGCCAGTCCGGACTGCCGTCCTTCGGGACCGCGTTCCGGCTTCGGTAGGGACCACGGAGAACACGGCGTCCGCCCCCTCCCGGTGGGGCGGGCGCCGTCAGCCGGCCCATGGCTACGACACGACGGTCAAGTACCGCCGGCGCAGTCCGAACCGCGCCTCGACGACGTCGTCGACGTGGTCGCCGTCGACCTGCAGCGCGACCGGGCGCCCGTCGGCCGAGCGCACCTCGAGCTCGGTCAGGCCGCTCAGCCCGGTGACGCGGCGGTGGCGCAGCACGCGCGCGCGGCGCGAGAACACGCGCCAGATGACCGTCGGCATGTCGACCGGGCTGGCGCGCTCGAGCACGGCGGCGCTGAGCGTGCCGCCGTCCAGCTCGGCGCCCTCGGCGATCTCGATCGGGCGGTCCTTGAAGTACGTGAACGGGTGGCCGTTCTGGACGAGCGCGGTGACGCCCGGCACGGCGTGGTCGCCGGCGCGCAGCTCGAGCTGCGGCGGGCGGACGAGGTAGCGGGCGGTGAAGGTCGTCACCGCCGCGTAGGTGAACCACCACGGCCCGTAGCGCGCCTTGAGCATCGGGCGCGCGTCGACGCGGCGCACGACGTCGGCGTCGAGCCCCAGGCCGGCCGAGAACGTGAACAGGCGGTCGTTGACCGTGCCGACGTCCGCCTTGCGCACGCGCCACTCGTCGGCCATCCGCAGCAGGTGCTCGGTCGCGTCGACGATCTCGCCGGGGATGCCCAGCTGCTTGCAGTAGACGTTGGCCGACCCGCCGGGCAGGCACGTCAGCGGGGTGTCCGAGCCGGCGAGCCCGCGGGCGACCTCGTTGACCGTGCCGTCGCCGCCGAACGCGACGACGACGTCGTAGCCCTCGAGCGCGGCCTCGCGGCAGAGCTCGACGGCGTGCCCGCGCGCCTGGGTGTCGATCGCGGTGACCTCGTAGCGGCCCTGCAGTGCGTAGACGACGAGGTTGCGCAGCCGGTCGGAGACGGTCGTCGCGTACGGGTTGACGATGATCATCATCCGCTTGCGCTCGACGCCGCGACCGAGCTCGGCGGTCTCGGCCAGGCGCTCGAGCAGCAGGTCGGCCGGGGCGACGGTCGGCACGGCGTCGTCTACCCCGTCGTCAAGGAGTTGTTACCGGCGGCCGTTACAGCCAGCCGCGTCGCCGGAACAGCCCGATCAGCCCGCCGAGGATGCCGACCATGACCGCGATGATGATCCAGAACGCGCGGATGGAGTGCTCGCCGGGGACGCCGACGTTCATGCCCCAGATCGAGGCGATGAGCGTCAGCGGGAGGAACAGGACGCTGAAGGCGGTCAGCACCCGCAGCACGTCGTTGAGGCGATGCGAGAGGACCGCCTCGTTGGAGTCCTCCAGGCCCTCGACGACCTCCTTGAAGTTCTCGAGCATGTCCCAGATGCGCTCGGACGCGTCGACGATGTCGTCGAAGTAGATCTCGAGGTCCTCGGGCACGTAGCGGCGCGTGCGGTCGAGGTCGCGCAGGGCGGCGCGCTGCGGGCGGACGATCTTGCGGAAGTTGATGATCTCCTGCTTGGCGTTGGAGATGTCGCGCACGATGTCGGCCGAGCGCCCCTCGAAGATGTCGCCCTCGAGGTCCTCGAGCTTGTTGCCGATCTTGCGCAGCATCGGGAACGACGCGTCCACGCAGCTGTCGACGATCCGGTAGAGCAGGTAGCCCGCCCCGCGGGTGAAGAGCGCCTCGCGGACCTCCTCGCTGGCCCGGCAGCGCTCGAAGACGTACTCCAACGGGTCGAGCTGCTCGTTGGGCAGCGTGACGACGTAGTCCGGACCGACGAAGACGTCGAGCTCGGCCGCGTTCAGCCGCCCGACGGTCTTGTCGTACTTCGGGAAGTGCAGGACGACGAACAGGTAGTCCTCGTACTCGTCGACCTTCGGGCGCTGGTTGCGCGAGAAGACGTCCTCGTAGTCGAGGGGATGGAAGTCGAAGTGCTCCTCGAGCCAGATGCGGTCGATCGGCCGCGGGCGCTCGATGTTGATCCAGCGCAGGCCGCCGGCCTTGAGCGTCTCGACGTTGGGGACCTCGGGCTGCTCAGGCGGGCGGGCGACGGCGCCGCGACCACCCCGGCGAAGGCGGGGCAGGTTCGGCATGGGGACTTCGCGGCTCGTCGGACAACATCGCGTACACCTGCTGGACGATCATACAGTCGATTTCGCCCATCACTGCGGGTTATGGTGCCGCGTCCCCATGGCACGGAAGCCCCCGGTCCTCCTCGCGCTCGTCGCGGTGCTCGCGCTCGGCGCCGCCCCCGCGCGGGCGGAGACGACCACGCTGCGTCTCGAGGGGCCGACCAGCGTCGCCGAGGGGTCGCCGGGCGCACCCCGGCTGCGGGTGGTCGCTTCGCGCATCGTTCGCGGCTCGGGTGAGGCCTCCGCCACCATCGAAGTCGCGGACGGCGACCCATCCGATCTTAGGACCACGCTCGGGCGCGTGGTCCTGCCGGCCGGTCATTTCAGCGTCACCATCCCGCTGCCGCTCGTGGACGACGACGTCGTCGAGCCCGCCAAGCAGCTCGTCCTGCGGATCGTCGACCCGTCACCCGGGGCGGCCGTGGCGCCCGAGCCGCTGACGATGACCGTCCACGACGACGACTACGAGTTCGCCGTGCCGGAGGTCACCGTGCGCGAGGACGCCGGGACCGTGGTCCTGCCGCTGCGCCGGGGAGACGCGACCAGGGCCGACATGACCTCGCTTCGGGTGATCGGCGGCAGCGCCGACGGCCTGTCGCCCGTCGGGGCGCCCGTCCCGCTTCCCGCCGGCGACACCGCGCCCACGGCGACGCTGGCCGTCGCCAACGACGCCGTCTGGCACGGCGACCGGCGGACCGTCCTCCTGCTCAATCACCGTCGCGGCCCAGCGGCCGGCATCGTCGTCCACGTCATCGACGACGATCCACGCTGGACGGCGCCGTGGATCGCGCCCCGGGCGACCTTCCACGTCGGCAACACGCTGCCGCTGCGCCGGCAGCTGCGGTTCGCGGCCTCCTGCGACAAGGCGTGCCTCCTGACCGCCGACCTGCGGCTCGACCCGGGCATCGCCGGCGCGCTCCACGTCGAACGCGTCGTCGCCGAACGCTCCGTGCGCCTGGCCGCCGGCGCGCGGCGGAGCGTTGACCTTCGGCTCGACCGGCGAGCCTTGAAGCGGCTGCGAGCCCGCGGCCGTGCCGCTGCGCGACTGGTCGTCGTCGCCTCCGACGAGCACGGTCACGACCGCACGGTGATCGAGCACGTCACGCTCGTGCCCTGAACATTTCTGTCCTTCCCCGGCCAGCCGCTATGCTCCGCGACACATAGCTGGACACATCCAGAGGGGTGGAGGGACTGGCCCTGTGAAGCCCCGGCAACCCCCCGCAAGGGGAAGGTGCCAATTCCTGTGAGATGTGGCGGCGGTGTTCCCTCGTTGGAACCTCGCGCCACCAGGACCGGCGGAGGTTTCACCCCATGGCAGCAAAGGAGCTGAAGTGTCGCGAGTGCGGCGTGACGTACGCGCTCGAGGCCCGCTACGTGTGCGACCGGTGCTTCGGCCCGCTCGAGGTGGGCTACGACCACCGGCGCCCTGAGGACCCGAGCGGGATCCGGCGGCGGATCCAGGGCGGCCCGCAGAACATCTGGCGCTACGCGGACTTCCTGCCGCTCGAGGCGCCGCCCGGGCCCAGCGTGCGCTCGAGCTCGCGCCTCGGCCTGCCCGCGGGGTGCACGCCGCTCGTGCGCGCCGACCGCCTGGCCGAGCGCCTCGGCCTGCACGAGGTGTGGGTCAAGAACGACGCGCACAACCCCACGCACTCGTTCAAGGACCGCGTCGTGTCGGTGGCCGCCGCGCGGGCGCGCGAGCTGGGCTTCGAGGTGCTCGCGTGCGCGTCGACCGGCAACCTGGCCAACTCCGTGGCCGCCCACGCCGCGGCGCTCGGCCTGGACTCCTACGTCTTCATCCCGTCGGACCTCGAGGAGCAGAAGGTCCTCGGGACCGGCGTGTACGGCACCAACCTCGTCAAGGTCCGCGGCAACTACGACGACGTCAACCGCCTGTGCATGGAGCTGAGCTTCGAGCACGACAAGTGGGCGTTCGTCAACGTCAACCTGCGCCCGTACTACGCCGAGGGCTCCAAGACGCTTTCGTACGAGATCGCCGAGCAGCTGGGCTGGGAGACGCCCGACCGGCTGGTCGTGCCGATCGCCTCGGGTTCGCTGTTCACGAAGATCGGCAAGGGCTTCGACGAGTGGCTCGAGCTCGGGCTGATCACCGGCGAGCCGCCGACGATGAACGGCGCGCAGGCGACCGGCTGCTCGCCGGTGGCCACCGCGTTCGCCGAGGGTCGCGACGTCTGCAAGCCGGTCAAGCCGGCGACGATCGCCAAGTCGCTGGCCATCGGCAATCCCGCCGACGGGCCCTACGCACTCGACCTGGCGCGCCGCTCGCACGGCTCGATCGACGCCGTCACCGACGACGAGATCCGCGCCGGCATCCGCCTGCTGGCCGAGACGACCGGGATCTTCACCGAGACGGCGGGCGGCGTGACGACGGCGGTCCTGGCGAAGCTCGCCGAGCGCGGCGACATCGACCCGTCCGAGCGGGTGGTGCTCGTCATCACCGGCGACGGGCTCAAGACGCTCGACGCCGTGCGGGGGACGTTCACCGCGTACGAGGTCGACGCGAACACCGACGCGTTCGCGGCGGCGGTGGGGGTGGCGGCGTAGTGGCGGTCACCGTCAAGCTCCCCACCCAGCTGCGCGACGCCACGGGCGGGCAGGCCGAGGTCAGCGGCGAGGGCGCCACGGTCGGCGAGGTGCTCGAGTCGCTCTACGGGCGCTTCGAGCCGCTGCGCGAGCGCCTGACCGACGGCGAGGGCGGCCTGCGGCGCTTCGTCAACGTCTACGTGGGCGGCGAGGACATCCGCTTCCTGGACGGCCTGGACACGCGCGTCGAGGACGGCGCCGAGCTCAACGTTCTGCCCGCCGTCGCCGGCGGTTGATCGCGCGCGCGGGCGCCCGCGCCGCGCGCGCCGGCGTGCGGCGCGCGCGCTTCGCGGCGTGGGCCGGCCGGCTGCGCGTGGAGCTGGCCCGCAACGGCGGGCGGCTCGCGCTGGACGCGCCGCACGGCGCGCGCTTCGACACCGCGCCGCTGATCAAGGCGTCGCACCACGGCGGCTCCGGCGGCACGTTCACATTGCGGCTTGGGCGCGACGTCGACCTCGGCCGCCACACCGTCCTGCAGGTCTGGGCGGGCGGCGACAGCGTGCTCGAGCTCGGCGACGGGACCACGTTCGGCCAGGGCTCGCGGCTCGTGCTGCGCAACGGCGCGATCCGGCTCGGGCCGAGCGTCCAGGTCCGCGACGTCGTGCTGCTCAAGAGCGACGGCGAGCTGCGCGCGGGGGAGTGGGTCCTCTTCGGCCACGCCGCGGTGGTGGCGGCGACCCGCGAGATCGAGCTCGGCGACCGCGTCGGCCTGGGCGAGCGTGTCTCGGTGATCGACTCCGACCACGGCGCCGACGGCAGCGACGCGTTCTACCTGCGCCAGCCGCTGCGCGTGACGCCCGTGCGCGTCGAGAGCAACGTCCTCGTCGGCGCCAACGCGGTGATCCTGCGCGGGACCGAGATCGGCGCCAACGCGGTGGTCGCGGCCGGCGCGGTGGTCGCCGGCGGCGAGCACCCGCCCGGCTGGCTCATCGGGGGCGTTCCGGCCCGACCGCTCAAGGCGCTCGGCGGTACGCTCGCGCGATGATCCGGGTCTTCCACTGCGACGACTCGATCGCCTACCGCCGGCTCGTCCGGGCGATGTTCGAGACCGAGCCCGACATCGAGATCGTCGGCGAGGCGGCCAGCCACGCCGAGGCGCTGGCCGGCGTCGCGAGCACGCGTCCCGACGTGGTCCTGCTCGACATGGTCGTCGGCCTGCCCGAGGAGGACTACGGCGCCGCGCTCGCCGCCGCCGCGCCCGGCGCCCGCGTGCTCATCCTCTCGGGTCACCCGCCCGAGCGGGTCGCCTCCGACCTGCGCGCGCTCGCCGTCGGCCACGTGCGCAAGTCGACCGCCTTCGAGGAGCTCGCCGGGGCGGTGCGCGCCGCCGCGGCGGCCGACTCGACGAATGTCCGGTAGGGAATGACCGCCGCGACCGGTACGGTGCCCGGCATGCGTTCGTCTCCCCGCGTCCGCTGCGAGGACTGCGACTTCGCCTGGTACGGCGCCACAGCCGCGCACGGCCTGCGCCTGATCGGCGCCTGCGCGCGCTGCGGCGGGCCGCTCGCCTTCCTCGCCGCCGACGAGCCCGCGCCGTCCGCGGCCCCGCCGGTCACCGAGCGCCTGGCCGGCCTGTCGCCGGCGGCCGTGCTCGGCACGCCGACGACCTGGGCGCGCTAGTGCTGCGTCAGGTGACGCAGCACTAGGAGTCATCGGGCCAGCGGCCCGTGCGGTCGAACTCCTCGCGCGCGGCCTCCTCGGCCTCGTACTGGCTTGGGCCCTTGAGCTGCAGGTAGGCGATCAGCCCGATCCCGGCCAGCGCGCCGATCACCGAGATGACCGCGAAGAT
>VAWY01000125.1:2316-62334 GCA_005888335.1 Actinomycetota bacterium | reverse complement strand
CTTCCTCATCCAGCCCACGTGCGGCAACCCGGTGACCGGCGTCTCGGTCAACGACGCGGTCCAGGAGCTCATGCTCATGATCGACGCGGCCAAGGGCGCCAGCGCGCACCGCGTCATCGCCGTCACGCCGTGGTTCGGCTACAGCCGCCAGGACAAGAAGTCCACCGGGCGCGAGCCGATCAGCGCCCGCGCCGTCGCCCACCAGCTCGAGGCGGTCGGCGCCGACCGCGTCCTGACGATGGACCTCCACGCCGGCCAGCTGCAGGGCGTCTTCGACATCCCGGTCGACCACATGACCGCGCTGCGGATGCTGACCGACTACTTCCGCCACCTCGACCTGCCCGAGCTCGTCGTCGTCGCGCCGGACGTCGGCCGCGCCAAGCTGAACGCGAAGTTCGCCGAGAAGCTCCAGTCCGGGCTGGCGATCCTGACCAAGGAGCGGCCCGCCCACCAGGTCGCCCAGATCAGCCACGTCATCGGCGACGTCAAGGACCGCACGGCGCTGCTCGTCGACGACATCATCGACACCGCGGGCACCCTGGGCGCGGCCGCGCAGGCCGTGCGCGAGGCGGGCGCCAGGCGCATCTACGCCGCGGCCACGCACCCGGTGCTGTCGGGCAAGGCCTTCGAGAACCTCGCGGCCGCCGGCTTCGAGGAGATCGTCGTCACCGACACGATCCCGCTGCGCCGGGGCGCGCCCGAGAACATCCGCGTGCTGTCGTGCGCCGACCTGCTGACCGACTCGATCCGCCGGATCTTCACCGACGACTCGGTGTCCGAGGTCTTCGGCGGCGAGAACCAGCTCTTCTGACCAAGTGGCCGCGGCCGCGACTCCCTCGCGTTCCGGCCGCCGCAGACCGGCGCCTGACGCCACCCGTCGATCCTCGATATCGCAGAGCCACACCTTCGGATGCCGGTCGTCGCCAGGCTTGGTCCGCGACGCCCGGGCGACGCCAGGGAGCCGCGACCACGACCACTAGCACCGCCGCAGCGCTCCTGCAGGCCCGCCTCGGCCTCAGCGACGACGAGCTGCTGACCGTCCTCGACGCCGACGCGCTCACGGTGATCACCGGCGAGCTCGAGCACAAGCCCGAGCTGGCGATCCTGCTCGCGCTCACCGAGGAGCACGATCCCGCGCTGCTGCGGCGCTGGGTGCGCAGCGCCGGTCCGGCCGGCCGCCCGCTCGACGTCCTGCTCGCCCGCGATTTCGCCGCCTTCGAGAACGCGCTCGGCGTGCTGGCCGAGCGCGGCTACGTCATTCGGGGTCGGGGCGGCGCTCCCCCGGCCACACCCCGGTGAGGTGGGCGAAGCCCTTCGCGCCCGAGCGCTCGACCGCCGCCTTGGTCACCGCGAACGTCGCGCCCTGAAGCGCGGCGGCGCCGAGTACCTTCGGCCACGCGGCCTCTTCGGTGTTGGGACGCGGCGGGTCCTCCTCGTCGAGCTTCGACCAGACGAACGAGAACAGCTGTCGCGCGAGGATGCCCGCGAGGACCCCGAGGACGATCGCGAACGGCTTGTAGATCAGCTTCATGGCGAAAGTGGACTCCAGGATGTTGGACCGTCGACCGATTAAAATGGGTACCCGTCCAGGGAACGATTCCACGGATGCAGTACCAGGACGACGACCGCTCGGATGAGCTCCTCGCCCGCGCCCTGCTCGACGCGGGGGCGTCTGCTGCGGTCGCGCTCAAGGTTGGAGGCCTCCCACTCGCCGAGGCGCTGACCGTCATCTTCCACGGCCGCCGCGACCTCGGCACGATCCAGACCTACGTCGCCCACGGCGGCCGCCGGGCGGGCTCGGCGGTGCGCGCCGACGAGCTGCTGCGCGTCCCGTGCGACCTCGACCTCGCCGAGGCCGGCGACCGCGACGAGGCCGAGGAGCTCTACGCCGAGCAGGCGAGCGCGCTGCGCGACGCGCTGATCGCGGCCGATACCGTCCTCGCCGTCTGGCGCGAGCCGCTCGCCGAGCTCGCCGACGGCACCGTGGGCGTGGACCGCTCGATCGACATCCGCCTGCGCCTGCCCGCCCACCGCCTGATGCCGGTCGCGCTCGTCGCCCCCGAGCGCCGCATCACGGTGACGCCGGTCTGCGGCGCGCGCACGCTCGCCGAGGGCCGCCCGCCGCTCGGCATCGCGTGCGCGCAGCAGGACATCGCGCACGTCTATCCGCTGCCCGACGACCCGGAGCGCTGCCTCGAGGACTTCCTCGAGCGCGCCGCCGACCACGCGCGCTTCCTGGCCGTCCGCCTCGAGCATCAGGAGCTCTCGGTCGAGCGCTTCCTCGAGCTCAGCGGCGAGGACGAGCTGCCCGCCGCCTAGCCTTCCGCGGCGCCGATGCGCGCCGTCCTCATCGCCCTCGCCGCCGTCGCCTTCCTCGCCGTCAGCGCGCTGGTCGCGCGCTGGCTGACCACCGACAACGCCGAGCGCGCCAAGGTCACGCGGCTGCTGCAGGCGCAGGCCCGCGGCGATGCGCGGGGCATGCTGCGCGAGCTCGAGGCGTGCAGGGGAGCGTGCGCCGAGCGCGCCCGCGCCAACGCCCGGCGGCTGCACCGCGGCGGCCCGGTGCAGATCGTCGCGTACGAGTCGGCGACGAGCCATGCGCTCGCCTCACGCACCGGTTTGACGCGCGTTGTGTGGAAGACGCCGGACACGCTGACCGTCGTGCAGTGCGTGCGCGTCCGGCGCTCGGGCAGCGCGCTGCGCGGGCTGTCGGTCAGCCTGCTCGCGGTGAGCGCGCCGATCCGGCGAACCGCCGGGTGCTGACCGTCCGCGGCGGTACTCTGCGCCGCCCGATGGCGCAACTTTGCCCGCCGCCGTCGTGTTGAGCCACCGGTCATGCCTCGTCTTCGCCCGCTGATCCTTGCCGCGCTCGCGCTCGCCATCGCCGCTCCGGCGGCGCACGCGCAGTCGACACCGCCGACCGGCCCGGTCGAGCAGCCCGCGACGACCCCGGCGCCCGTCGCCCCCGCGCCTGGCTACCCGGCCGAGACGCCGCGCCCGGGCGCGCTCTACAAGACCGGGCCCACGGACCGCTACCTGCTCGGCGGGACGTGGCTGTTCCGCTTCGACTCGACCGAGCAGGGGGTCAAGCAGGGCTGGCAGCGCAACGCGTCGACGGAGGGCTGGACCCGGGTCGCCGTCCCGAACGCGTGGAACGCCCAGGATTCCTCGCCGCAGAGCTTCGCCGGCGGCGTCGGCTTCTACCGCAAGGACTTCAAGCTGCCCACCAACTCGCGCCGGTTCGCCTGGGTGGTGCGCTTCGAGTCGGTCAACTACCGCTCGAAGGTCTGGCTCAACGGCCGGCCGCTGGGGACCAACCGCGGCGCGTACCTGCCGTTCGAGCTGCGCCTGCCCGCGGGCCTCCTCAAGCGCGGCGCGACCAACCGCCTCGTCATCCGCGTCGACAACCGCCGCCGCCCGACCGACTTCCCGCCCTCGAACCTCAACCCGAAGGGGCAGCCGACCGGCGGCTGGTGGAACTACGGCGGGCTCCTGCGCGAGGTCTACCTGCGCCGGATCGACCGCATCGACTTCACGACCGTCCAGGTCCAGCCCGACCTGCCCTGCACGACGTGCGCGGCCACGGTGCGCTTCCGCGTGACCGTGCGCAACTACTCCGACAGCGGCCAGCGCGTGCGCCTGGTGACGACCTACGGCGCACGGAAGCTGTCGCTCGGGACGGCGGCGATCGGGCCAAAGCGCTTCGCGACCTTCGTGCGCTCGATCACCGTGGAGCACCCGCGGCTGTGGTCGATCGGGCAGCCCAACCTCTACAACGTCCGCCTGCGCGCCACGATCGGGCACGACACGGTCGCCGGCTACTACGTGGAGTCGGGGATCCGCTCGATCAAGCTGCTCGACGGCCACCTGCTGCTCAACGGCAAGGCGCTCAACGTGCGCGGCGTGGGCTACCACGAGGACTCGCCGACGATGGGCTTCGCGATCGACAACCGGACGCGCGACCAGCAGCTGCAGTGGATCAAGTCGCTCGGCGCGACGATGATCCGCTCGCACTACCCGCTGCACCCCTACACGCAGGAGCGTGCCGACGAGCTCGGCATCCTGCTGTGGTCGGAGATCCCGGTCTACGCGGTGCGCACCAAGTGGCTCAAGCAGCGGCTCGTGCGCGAGCTCGCCGCCAAGGAGCTGCGCGACAACATCCTCATCAACGGCAACCACCCGTCGATCGTCGTGTGGTCGATCGGCAACGAGCTGAGCGCGCGGCCCGGGCCGGTCCAGGGCTACTACATCGCGCGGGCGGTGCGCACGGCGCATGCGCTGGACCCGACGCGGCCGGTCGGCCTGGCCGTCGCGGGCTATCCCGCCGCCGGCTGCCAGAGCGAGTACGCGCCGCTCGACGTCATCGGCATCAACGACTACTTCGGCTGGTACCCCGGGCCGAACGGGCAGATCGCCGACCGCACGCTGCTGCCCGACTACCTCAACGCGGTGCACCAGTGCTATCCGCAGAAGGCGGTGTTCGTCAGCGAGTTCGGCGCCGAGGCCAACCGCGACGGGCCCGTCGAGGAGAAGGGCACCTACGAGTTCCAGGACGACTTCATCAACTACCACCTCGGCGTCTACAGCAGCCTGCCCTGGCTCAACGGCGCGATCTACTGGGCGATCCAGGAGTTCCGCGTGCGCCCGGACTGGGACGGCGGCAACCCGCATCCCGACCCGCCGATCCACGAGAAGGGCCTGATCAGCTTCGACGGCAAGCCCAAGCCGGCGTTCTTCGACGTCCAGAAGGCGTTCACGACGACGCCGCAGCTGCGCTCGGTGAAGCTCGCTCGCTACCATCGGGCGCCGCATGGCTAGCCGAGGGACCCGCCTGAACGCCACGCCGCGCACGACGGCCGGCTCGCGCGCGATGCGCCGCCTGCGCCGCGCCGGGCGCGTCCCGGGCGTGCTCTACGGCGGCGCCGGCGATGCCGTGGCCTTCGACGTCGACGCGCGCGAGTTGCGCCACGCGCTGCACGCGGCGGGCGCCGTGCTCGAGGTCACGCTCGACGGCGAGACCACGCCGGCCGTCCTCAAGGACACCCAGCGCCACCCGGTGCGGGGCGAGACGCTGCACATCGACCTGCTGCGCGTGCGCCTCGACGAGGCCATCCAGGCGCCGGTCGTGCTCCACCTGGTCGGCGTCGAGGAGGCGCCCGGCGTCGTCGAGGGCGGCATCCTCGAGCAGGTCGTCCGCGAGCTCACGGTCGAGGCGCTGCCCACCGACATCCCGGAGACGATCACCTTCGACGCCTCGGGCCTGGAGGCCGGGGCGACGGTGACGCTCGCCGAGGTCACCCCGCCGCCCAAGGTCAAGCTCCTCGACGACCCCGAGACCGTCGTCGCGACGATCGTCGCGCCGCGGGTCGAGGAGGAGCCCGAGGAGGAGATCGAGACCGAGACCGAGCTCGTGGGCGAGGGCGAAGAGGCCCCGGAGGGCGAGGGCGCCCCGGCCGAGGAGGC
Source organism: Actinomycetota bacterium (assembly GCA_005888335.1). The sequence goes on along the minus strand of VAWY01000125.1, from coordinate 56,871 downwards.
CGCCGAAGGCGCGGCCCCCGAGGCGGACACGACCTCCGAGTAGTCGTGCCCCCGGCCGCGAGCCCGACGGGTTCCGGACGCCGCCCGCAGCCGCCTGGACCCACCCGACGATGCTCGATGTGGCAGGGCCACACCTTCGCATGTCGGCCGGCCCCAGTCGTCGCCGGGCGACGCCCGGCGACCCGCCGGGCTCACGACCGGGGACACTGACCGCCATGCGCAACCCGTTCCGGGCCAGCGCGCCCGTGGACTGGCTGATCGTCGGCCTGGGCAACCCCGGCACGCGGTACGCGGCCACGCCGCACAACGTGGGCTTCGAGGTCGCCAACGCGCTCGGCGCGCGCTGGGAGCTGCCGCGCGCGACGAAGAAGTTCAACGGCCTGCTGACCGAGGGCCGCACCGGTCCCGGCGGCCCGCGCGTCGCCGTCCTGCTGCCGCAGACCTACATGAACGAGGCGGGCCGCTCGGTCGGCCCCGCGCGCGGGGCGTTCAAGGTCGACCTCGACCGCGTGCTGGTCATCCACGACGAGATCGACCTGCCGTTCGGCGACGTGCGCACGCGCGTCGGCGGCGGGCTGGCCGGCCACAACGGGCTGAAGTCGCTGCGCCGGGAGCTCGGCTCGCCGGACTTCGCCCGCGTGCGCGTCGGGGTCGGGCGCCCGGACTCGACCGACCCGGACATCGTCGCGGGCTACGTGCTGGGCAAGTGGCGCCAGCCGCGCGACGAGGTCGCCGCCTTGGTCGAGCGCGCGCGCGACGCGGCGGAGCGCGTGGTCCTCGAGGCCTAGACTCGAAGCGCACGCCCGCCGGCGTTCGGCGCGGCCGCTTCGCATGCTCAGACCGTTCCTCGCGCTCATCCACGACGACCCGCAGACCGCCGCGCTGGCGCGCGACGGCGGCCGCGCGTTCGTCGCCGCCTCGCTGCGCCCCTACCTCGTCGCGGCGCTGGCCGACGAGGTCTTCGCCGCCCGCGCGCCGGCCCTCGTCGTGGCGGGCGACGACCGCCAGGCGCGCGACCTCGCCCACGACCTCGAGGCCTGGCTGGCGCCCCGCCCCGTGCGCTTCTATCCGAGCCGCGGCGTGGCCTACGAGTCCCACCTGGCGCCGCCGCCGCACCTCGTCGGCCTGCGCGTCGCGGCGCTCGACGCGCTCCTCGGGGCGGACGGGGAGCCGCCCGTCGTCGTCGTCTCGGCCGCCGCGCTGACCGAGAAGGTGCCCGACCCGGAGCTGCGGCCGGCGAGCTTCACGTTGCGCAAGGGCGACCTGCTCGATCTCGACGAGACCGCCGAGCAACTCGTGGCGGCCGGCTACGAGCGCGTCGACCAGGTCGAGGACCGCGGCCAGTTCGCCATCCGCGGCGGAATCCTCGACGTCTTTCCGGCGACGGCCGACCGCGCGGTGCGCGTCGACCTGTTCGACATCGAGATCGAGTCGCTCCGCGAGTTCTCGACGTTCACCCAGCGCTCGCTCGCCGAGCTCGACGAGGTGCTCATCGCGCCGGCCGCCGAGCTCGCGCCCGAGCACCGCGAGCTGGCCGAGATCGCGGCGGCCACGGACGCCGACGAGCGCCCCGACGTCGCCGAGCTCCTGCCGCTCGACCGCTTCGGCGCGTTCCTCGACCTCGCGCCGGCCGGCGCGGCGGTCATCGTGGCCGCCGACGAGGAGCTCGGCCCGGCTCTGCACGACCACTGGGCCGACGTCTGCGCCGCCTTCCACGACGCCGACGCCCACGGCCTCTACGTGACGCCGGAGGCGATCGAGCGCGCGCTCGACGAGCGCGCCCGCGTCCGCCTGGGGACGATCAGCTCCGACCAGGCGTTCGAGTTCCGCGCCCAGGCCGCCGACACCGCCGCGCGCTCGCTCAAGGAGGCCGAGCCCGAGCTCGAGAAGCTCGTGCGCTCGAGCTACCGGACGGTCGTCACGTGGGCGCGCCGGGGCGACGGCGAGCGCGTCGCGTACAACCTCGCGCGCCTGCGCGCGCAGTGGGCGGAGGGGGAGGGGCTGCCCGCGCCCGAGCTGCGCTTCGCCGTGGCCCGCCTGCGCGACGGCTTCATCGCGCCGGGCTTCAGCCTCGCGGTCATCCCCGAGCACCGGCTGTTCCGCCGGCGGCGGGCCGAGCCCGAGGAGCCCACGCGGCGACGCCGGGGGGCGCTGCGCTCATTCGCCGAGCTGCGCACGGGCGACATCGTCGTGCACGAGGACCACGGGATCGCGCGCTTCGCCGGCTTCGACACCAAGACGGTGGCGGGCGTCACCCGCGACTACCTCGACCTCGAGTTCGCCGGCACCGACCGCGTGTTCATGCCGGTCGACCAGCTCGCCAAGATCTCGCGCTACGTCGGGGCCGGCGGCGCGCACCCGCCGCTCTCGAAGCTCGGCGGGACGCGGTGGGAGACGATGAAGGCGCGGGCCCGGCGCGCGGCCCAGGAGCTCGCCGGCGAGCTGCTCAACCTGTACGCCGAGCGCCGGCGCCGCCAGGGCTTCGCCTTCCCCGACGACGGCGAGTGGCTCGACGAGTTCGAGGAGAAGTTCCCCTACACCGAGACCGCCGACCAGCGCGAGGCGATCGAGCTCGTCAAGGGCGACATGGAGGCGCCGCGGCCGATGGACCGCCTCATCTGCGGCGACGTCGGCTACGGCAAGACCGAGGTCGCGCTGCGCGCGGCGTTCAAGGCGGCCGACGCCGGCAAGCAGGTCCTCATGCTCGTGCCGACGACCATCCTCGCGCAGCAGCACTTCGGCACATTCTCCGAGCGCCTGAACGACTACCCCTTCATCGTCGAGCACGTCAGCCGCTTCCGCAGCGCGGCCGACCAGCGCGCCGCGGTCCACCGTTTCACCGAGGGCAAGGTCGACATCCTCATCGGCACGCACCGGCTGCTCAGCCGCGACGTGCGACCGAAGGACCTCGGGCTGCTGATCGTCGACGAGGAGCAGCGCTTCGGCGTCAAGCAGAAGGAGCTGCTGCGCCAGCTCAAGCTGCGCGTCGACGTGATCTCGCTCAGCGCGACGCCGATCCCGCGCACGCTGCAGATGTCGCTGGCCGGCCTGCGTGACATCAGCGTCATCGAGACACCGCCCGAGGGCCGGCGGCCGGTCAAGACCTACGTCGGCGAGTACGACGAGCAGCTCGTCAAGCAGGCTCTGCTGCGCGAGAAGGCGCGCGGCGGGCAGGCGTTCTTCCTGCACAACCGCATCGAGACGATCGACGAGACCGCCGAGCGGCTGCGCGCGCTGTGCCCGGGCATGAAGTTCGAGGTCGCCCACGGGCAGATGGAGGAGCGCCGGCTCGAACGCCACATGCTCTCCTTCCTGCGCGGCGAGGCCGACGTGCTCGTCTCGACCTCGATCATCGAGTCGGGCATCGACATCCCGCAGGCCAACACGCTGGTCGTCGAGCGCGCCGACCACTTCGGCCTCAGCCAGCTCTACCAGATCCGCGGGCGGGTGGGCCGCAGCCGCGAGCGGGCCTACGCGTACCTGCTCTATCCGGCCTACTCGGCGCTGACCGAGGAGGCGCAGAAGCGCCTGGCCGCGCTGAGCGACTACACCGAGCTGGGCTCCGGCTTCAAGGTCGCCATGCGCGACCTCGAGATCCGCGGCGCGGGCAACCTGCTCGGCGACGAGCAGTCCGGCCACGTCGCCGCGCTGGGCTTCGAGCTCTACATGCAGATGCTCGACGAGGCGGTGGCCGCGATGGGCGAGGACGGCTACGAGCCGGAGTTCGAGCCGGTCCGGCTGGACGTCAACGTCGACGCGTACGTCCCGGCCGACTATGTCCCCTACGAGCAGGCGAAGGTCGACGTCCACCGCCGGATCGCGGGCGCGACCGAGGTGGCCGACCTGCAGCTCCTGCGCGACGAGCTGGAGGACCGCTTCGGCCCGATCCCCGACCCCCTGCGCGACCTCATCGCGCTCCAGCAGGCGCGGATCAAGCTCGGGCAGGCGGGCGCGCAGGCCGTGACGTTCCGCGGCGGGCGCCTGGCGGTGACGCCGATCGAGCTCGACTCGGTCCGCGCCAAGCGCCTGCGCGAGAACCTCCCGGGCGCGCTCTACGAATCCGGCAAGTCCCAGTTCTCCGTCCGCGTCCCCGACGACCCCGAGCAGCGCTTCCCGGCCGTCATCCGCGCGGCCGACGCGCTCCTGGCGGTGACTCGGGAGGCGGCGTAGGGGGGCGAATCTCGGGGCTGTCCTGCCTCAAGGTCACAGTGCGACCTCAGGGCAGGACAGCGGAGCGCGATCTGGCGCGGCTGGCGAGTCGGGCGCACGGCGTGGTGACTCACGAGCAGCTGCTCGACGCCGGTGTCACCGTCGGCGAGATCAAGTGGCGGCTGCGGACCGGCGCGCTCCTGCCCGTGCACCGCGGCATCTACCGCGTCGGGCACCGAGCGCCGAGCATCGAGGCGACGTACCTCGCGGCGGTATGGGCTTGCGGCGACGGGGCGCTGCTGTGCGGCCTCGCCGCGGCGCATCTGCTGGGGCTGGTGAGAGAGGGACCTCCCCGACCGGAAGTGCTCACGCCGACGGAGCGGCGCGTCCGCGGGGTGACGACACGGCGGACGCGCAACCTCTCGCCAGCCGACCGCATGACCTGGCGCGGCATCCCGGTCACCCGCGTCCCGCGCACCCTCGTCGACCTCGCCGCGGTCCTCGCGCCCAAGTACCTCGCTCGCGCCTGCCACGAAGCGGGCGTCAAGCACCGCACCACGCCGCGCCACGTGACGACCGTCCTCGAGCGTCGCCCGAACTCCCCCGGCGCGGCAAGGCTGAGATCCGTCCTCCTCGGTGACACCCGCGTGACCCTCAGCGACCTCGAAGCCCGCTTCCTCGAGCTCCTCGAAGCCGAAGGCCTGCCGCTCCCGCGCACGAACCGGCCGACGGGAGGCCGCTACATCGACTGCCGCTGGCCCGAGCTCCGCCTGACCGTCGAGCTCGACAGCTACACCTACCACCACTCCCGCCACGCCTGGGAGCAGGATCGCCGCCGGGAGCGCGAGGCCTACGCGCGCGGCGACGACTTCCGGCGCTACACCCGCGACGACGTCTTCGAGGACCCGGCGCCGATGCTCACTGAGCTGATGGCTGTCGCTCGACCCGGCACACCCGCAGCTCCTTCGGCGTCCCCGGCGCCTTGAGCCGCTTGGACCTGCTGATGCGGAAGCGCTCGCGGTCAAGGTGCTCGGTGACCGCCTCTGAGGCGAGCAGCTCGCGCGGTCCGGCCGCCGCGCCGACGCGCGCGGCGATGTTGACGTCGACGCCGAGGTAGTCGCCGCCGATCCGGCGCGGGCGGCCCGCGTGCACGCCGGCGCGCATGCGGGGACGGTGGCCTGCGACCTCGACGTCCTCGAGCCCGGCGTGGCTGTCAAGCGCCGCCTCGATCGCCTGCACGGGTTGCAGGAAGGCCGCCATGATCCCGTCGCCGAGCCGCTTGACGATCACGCCACGGTGATCGATGACCGCGCCCTCGACGACCTCGCCGGCCTCCCGCAGCAGCTCGACGGCGGGCTCGTCGCCGGCCTCCAGCGCCCACGACGAGAAGCCCACGAGGTCGGTGAAGAGCAGGGCGACGTCGGTGGTCCCGCGCCCGCGCCCCGACGCCTCGGACAGCGCCTGCCAAAGCTGCAGGGCACCCAGCCCCAGCTCGTGGGCGACGCTCTCGCGGGCGGGCTGCAGGGCGCTGACGCCGCGTGCGAGCACCTGCGCGGGCTCGCTGCCGGCGGTCGACAGCGCGTCGCCGAAGCGGTCGTCGCCGGGCAGGCGGCGGCGCAGCCAGCGCGCCAGCTCGAGCAGCCGCGGCTGCGTGTCGGCTCGCACCGCGGCGGCGCGCACGCGACCCGGGCGCGCGACAACGGCCTCGTGCTCGTCGGTCGGGTGGGAGTCGTGGTCGACGGCCATGAAGATTGACCCTAATGATCCCTGGCCGGGTGCCGATAACGACCTCATCCGTCGCCGCAGGCCGGGTAGAGGGTCCGGTCTTGTGTCCAACTTCCGTTGCTACCCTCGCTGGGAATCTATGCGAAACCTCCGTCTCTTCCTGGCGGTGGGCGCCATTGCTGTGCCCGCCGTCGCACTCTCCGCCTGTGGCAACAGCGTCCCGGGCAACGCCGTCGCCAAGGTTGGCGGCGACTCGATCACCAAGACCCAGTTCAACCACTGGATGCAGGTCGCCGCCATCTCGTCCCAGGGCGCGCTACCCGGCCAGCAGAAGACTGCGGTCCAGGTCCCGCAGCCGCCCGACTTCGCCAGCTGCGTCGCCCAGAAGCAGAAGACGGCGCCGAAGCCGGCCAAGGGACAGCCCAAGCCCACCACCGCGCAGTTCAAAGCGCAGTGCAAGCAGGAGTACGAGGGCCTGCGTGACCAGGTCCTGCAGTTCCTGATCTCCGCCCAGTGGATCCAGGGCGAGGCCTCTGACCAGGGCGTCAAGGTCTCCGACGCCGAGGTCAACAAGCAGTTCCAGCAGACGAAGAAGCAGTCCTTCCCGAAGGAGAAGGACTACCAGAAGTTCCTCAAGGACTCCGGGATGTCGCAGTCCGACATCCTCTTCCGCGTCCGGCTGGACACGCTCTCCAACAAGCTGCGCGAGAAGGTGACCAAGGGCAAGGACAAGGTCACCGACGCCGAGGTCGCCGCCTACTACAACAAGAACAAGCAGCGCTTCGCGCAGCCCGAGCGCCGCGACCTGCGGATCGTGCTGACGAAGACCAAGCCGAAGGCGCTGCAGGCCAGGCAGGCGATCGACTCCGGCACGCCGTTCAAGACGGTGGCCAAGAAGTTCTCGATCGACCAGGCGTCGAAGGCCCAGGGCGGCGTGCTGCTCGCGGTCGCCAAGGGCCAGCAGGAGAAGGCGCTCGACACCGCGATCTTCAAGGCCAAGAAGGGCCAGCTCAACGGGCCGATCAAGACCCAGTTCGGCTACTACGTCTTCAAGGTCCAGAAGGTCACGCCGGCCACGCAGCAGTCGCTGGCGCAGGCCAAGGAGACGATCAAGCAGCTGCTGGCCTCCCAGAACCAGCAGAAGGCGCTTGACAGCTTCGTCAAGGACTTCCGCAAGAAGTGGAAGGACAAGACGAACTGCCGCAAGGACTTCGTGACGCAGGACTGCAAGAACGCGCCGAAGCCCAAGAACACCACCTCGACGCCGCCCGGCGCGGTCCCGCAGCCGACCGCACCGACCGGCAAGTAGACGTCCGGCGGACGGCGGGGAGGCAGTAGCCTCCCCGCCGTGCCCCGCCAGGAGATCGTCGACGCGCTCGGCCGCCTCGACGACCTCACGCGGCGCCTGCGGCGGGAGTGCCCGTGGGACCGCGAGCAGGACGAGCGCACGATCGTGCCGCACACGGTCGAGGAGGCCTACGAGCTCGCCGACGCCGCCAACCGCGGCGACGACCGCAAGCTCGTCGACGAGCTCGGCGACGTCCTCTTCCAGGTCCACTTCCTCTCGCTGCTGCTCGAGGAGCGCGGCGCCGGGGACCTCGCACAGGTCGCCGAGCACATCCGCACCAAGCTGGTGCGCCGCCACCCGCACGTCTTCGGCGACGTCGAGGCCGACACGGCCCGCGAGGTCCTGCGCAACTGGGACCAGATCAAGCAGGGGGAGCCGGGCCGCGAGACCGGCCTGTTCGCCGAGATCCCCGGGACGCTGCCCGGGCCGCTGTACGCGCGCAAGGTGCAGCGCCGCGCGGCCTCCAGCGGCTTCGACCCGCTCGGCGCCGAGGAGGCCATCCAGGCCGTCCGCGCCGAGGCCGACGAGTCCAGCGCCGCTGCCGGCGACCGCGAGCGGTCGTTCGAGGCGGTCGGCGACCTGCTCTTCGCGGCGGTCAACGTCGCGCGCAAGCTGCGCGTCGATCCCGAGCTCGCGCTGCACGCCGCCGGCGACCGCTTCCGCGCGCGCCTGGAGGCCTCCGCGGCGCTGGCCGAGAGCGAGGGCCATGCCTGGGGCGGCCTCGACGAGGACCGCCAGCTCGACTACTACGCCCGCGCCCGCTTCGAGGGCGCCTGACCTCGACACGCAAGGAGAAACCGGTCCGATGTCCCAGATCGAGAAGGTCCACGCCCGCCAGATCCTCGACTCGCGCGGCAACCCGACCGTCGAGGTCGAGGTCGTCCTGCGCTCGAACGCCAGCGGCCGCGCGGCGGTGCCGTCCGGCGCGTCGACGGGCGAGTTCGAGGCCGTCGAGCTGCGCGACGGCGGCGAGCGCTGGAACGGCAAGGGCGTCACGCGCGCGGTGGGCAACGTCAACGGCGAGCTCGCGCGGGCGCTCCACGGGATGGACGCGACCGACCAGGCGGCGCTGGACCGCGCGATGATCGAGCTCGACGGCACGCCGAACAAGGCGCGGCTCGGCGCGAACGCCATCCTCGGCGTCTCGCTGGCCGCCGCGCACGCCGCCGCCGCCGAGGAGGGCCTGCCGCTGTGGCGCTACCTGGGCGGCGAGGCCGCCCACGTCCTGCCCGTGCCGATGATGAACGTGCTCAACGGCGGCGCGCACGCCGACAACAAGGTCGACTTCCAGGAGTTCATGGTCGTCCCGGTCGGGGCGCCGTCGTTCTCGGAGTGCCTCCGCATGGGCGACGAGGCCTTCCACGCGCTGAAGAAGACGCTCCACGCGCGCGGCCTGTCGACCGCAGTGGGCGACGAGGGCGGCTTCGCGCCCGACCTCGAGTCCAACGAAGCCGCGCTGCAGGCCCTGGTCGAGGGCATCGAGGCGGCGGGCTACCGCGTCGGCGAGGACATCGCCATCGCGCTTGACCCGGCGACCAGCGAGCTGCACCGCGACCGCGCGTACGAGCTCGAGCACGAGGGCCGCTCGCTGTCCAGCGACGACCTCGCCGCCTACTGGGCCGAGCTCGCCGACAAGTACCCGATCCTCTCGATCGAGGACGGCATGGACGAGGAGGACTGGGACGGCTGGAAGACGCTCACCGACCGCCTCGGCGACCGCGTCCAGCTCGTCGGTGACGACCTGTTCGTGACCAACACCGAGCGCCTGCGCCGCGGCATCGAGTCGGGCGTGGCCAACTCGATCCTCGTCAAGGTGAACCAGATCGGGACGCTCACCGAGACCCTCGATGCCGTCCGCACCGCGCGCGAGGCGGGCTACACGGCGGTCATGTCCCACCGGTCGGGCGAGACCGAGGATGTGACGATCGCCGACCTCGCCGTGGCCACCGGCTGCGGGCAGATCAAGACCGGCGCGCCGTCGCGGTCGGATCGCGTGGCCAAGTACAACCAGCTGCTGCGCATCGAGGAGGCGCTGGGCTCGGACGCCGAGTTCCCGGGGCGGTCGGTGTTCCGCATCCGCTAGATGGTTGATTCCGCGCCGTCGTGCCCGGATGGCCGTGGATCGCGGATGCCGGGCGCCGCGCGCCGGACCGGAACAGTGCCAGCGGCACGGGCCGGTCTCGGCGGGTGGCGATCCGGCGCCGCGAGGCGCGGGGGCACCCGAAGCACGGCCGTAGGCCGTCGCAATGGGTCCGGGTGCGAGGGTCGTGGAATCAGCCATCGAGCAGGGACACCGGCCCATCCGTCGAAGCAGACGGGTATGGGAACGCCGGAGATCAGTGTCGAAGACCGCCGGGCGGGCCGCTGGGACTGGACCACCGACTTCGACGCCGGCCGCGAGGCCGAGCTCGAGCACCTGCGGGTGACGGTCGGTGACCTGCGCGCCAAGCTCGCGGGACTCGAGGAGAACCTCAAGCGCGCGCGCGTGCGCGAGCAGGACCTGCGCGGCGCGCTTGCCGCGCTGGCCGCCCGCGGCGTGGTGGGCCGCCGGCGGTTCGTGGCCGAGCTGCGCGAGCGCGGCCTGTTCTGAGCGGGGATGCCACCCGCGACCGTCCGCCGCGCGCCCGCGCAGGTGCACGCGATCCGCTGGGACCGGGTGGGCCGCATCGTCCTGCTCGGGGTGCTGTTCGGGCTGCTCGTCCTGTACGTCGGGCCCGCGCGCTCGTACGTCCAGGCGCTCGGCCAGGCCAAGGCGCGCCAGGCGGAGGTCGGCGCGCTGCAGCGTGAGCACGACCGCCTCGAGGCCCGCAAGCGCGCGCTGAACCGCCCGGGGGTGATCGAGGCCGAGGCGCGCCGGCTCGGCTACGTCAAGCCGGGCGAGCGGCCCTACGTCATCGAGGACCTCCCGAAGTAGCGCCTGACGGGGCGGCCAGCGGGCGCGGACGGGCCCACTAGGCTGGCCGCCCCGTGAGCTACGAGACCGCGGTCCAGCAATGGCGGGCGGGTGAGCGCCGGCTCCAGGCAGCCTCGGGCGCGGAGCGGCGCGTGCTCGACCGGGTGGTCGACGCGATCGTGGACGAGCTGCGCCGCCGGCTCGGCGGCAAGTTCACCGCCGACGAGCTCGCCGACCTCTACGACCGCGGCACCGCGTGGTGCCTGGACATCGCGGTCAGCGTCGCCCCCGACGACCCGTACGCCTGGGAGGCCGACACCGTCGCCGACGCGGCCTTCGCCCGCTACCTGCGCGAGGCCACCGACTACGCCGGCGGCCGCCGCCTCTCCTGAGTCACCCGCTCGGCCGCCGGAATCGCCAGCGCCGGCCGACGACGTCGAACCCGAGCTTGGCGTACAGCGTCTTGGGCCAGTCGTTCTCGTCGGCCCACAGGAACGTCACCTGGTGGCCCGCCGCGCGCGACGCGGCCATCGCCGCCAGGACGACCGAGCGGGCGTGGCCGTGCCCGCGGTGGACCGGGATCGTGAGGACGTCCTCGACCTGGCCGACGCCGTCGCCGTCGCTGTAGAGGTAGGCGACGCCGGCGACCTCGCCGGCGGCGAAGCTCGCGAAGGCGCGCTCGCTGATCACCTCGCGTACGCGCGCGTCGAGCGCGATGACCGACTCGACGGCGCCCGGGTCCCGGCGCGCCCAGTCCTCGCCGGCGAACCCGCGCCGGCGGGCGTCGGCCAGCGTGCCGCCGGGCACCTCCCGGACGGGCTGGCGCGGCCGCGGGTCGTCGGGCTCCCGGCGGGCGACCATCGCCACGTGGCGCTCGATCGCCCAGCCCGCATCGCGCGCGGCGCCGGCGTGCCCTCCGGCGTCGCCGTCGATGACGATCATCCGGTGGGGCAGGTCGCGCTGGGCCTCCTCGGCGTCGCCGGCCAGCGCGTCGAACGGGTGCGCGGGGTCGTCGACGTAGACGAGGTTGCGGTCCCACATGTTCGGCGTCGGGTCGTGGAAGAACGCCGTGCCGTAGCGGGTGGGCGCCGTCCGCGTGGCCACGCGCGCCTGGACCAGGCGGTCGAACGCCACCACCCGGGCGTAGAGCTCTTCGTCAGTCGCTCTCGTCGTCTTCGCCCGAGCGGCGGATGACGATCCGGTCGACCTCGATGGTGACCTCTACCGGGCGGTGCCCGGCCCAGTGCTCGGCGTAGACCGGGTTGTCCTCGACCGCGGGGTCGAGCCACAGGCCGTAGCCCTCCTCGCCGTGGTCGAACGTGCCCTCGAGCACGAGCGACCCGGCGCGCGCGCCGCCGCGCCGGCTGCGAGGGCGACGCCCGCGCCGGCTGCGCCGCGCGGCTGCGGCCTCCTCGTCAGGTTCCGCCTCTTCCTCTTCGGCGGCCTCCGCCTCGGCTTGCGCCTGCTCGGCCTCGAGCTCGGCGGCGATCAGCGCGTCGTCCTCCGCACGGAGGTCGATCTCGTCGTCGAAATCCGCTCCGACGGCCGCCGATTCGCCGTCTCCGTCGGCAGAAAGATCATTCTCCCGCTTGAACGCCTCGATCTGCTGTACGGTCACTTCGAGTTGATGGGCGATCCAGGCGTCCGTCCGACCCTGTCGAACCCAACCTCTGATCTGATTGAGGTGTGGACGAAGCGAGCGCCGAGCCATGAGCGCGCCGGACACTAGCGCAAAGCGAAAGGTTCAGGCCCTTGCTGCGTTTCACCTCTACAGGGGGCGGGAACGCGCTCGAAATACGACGAGCATCGGCAGGGGGTGCCGCAGAACATGCTGGTCCTGACACGAAAGTCCAACCAGAGCATCATGATCGGGGACGACATCGAGGTCTCCGTCCTTTCGATCATGGGAGAGAAGGTGCGCATCGGGATCCAGGCGCCGCGGGACATCCCCGTCTTCCGCAAGGAGGTCTACCTGGAGATCCAGGAGGAGCGGGGAACTCCGGTGGCGCCGTCGGCCGACGGGAGGGGTCTACGAGCCGAGGTCGACACCGCGCTGCGCAAGCTGGGGGAGGCGGGGCGCTAGGCGGCGACCGCCTCGCGCGCCCTCAGGACATCACGAGGTAGAGCGTCTCGAACATGGCGATCGTGACCGCCACGGCGGTCGCGATCAGCATCAGCACGAGCGCGGCGAACCGCCACGAGCCGCGCTTGTGCTGACGCTCGATCCGCCGGCGCCGCGACCGCGCCGCCGCTTCGCGACGCAGGGCCTCCCTGCGGTCGCGCTCCTCCCACGCCTCCTCGACGAAGGCACGTTCGAGCTCGGCGAGGCTCTGTCGCATGCGGAGGGCCATAACGTCGCCGGCAGCGTACCGCGCGGGTGTCCGGTCAAGGGGTTTCGGCCGCCTTCGGCGGTTTGACCTTGCGCGAACTTCGTTCGCGGACGCTCAGCATGCCCGCCACAGCCCCCGCTGCCCCTCGCGCGCCCGCCGCGCGAGGCCCGCGAACCGCGTCGCGTAGCGCACGTTGGGCGGGATGGTCAGCGTTCGGGCGTAGCCCTCGCGGACGAGCTCGGCGTTGACGAACGTCCCGTCGCGCGCGCGGTAGACATAAGCCAGCAGCCGCCCGTAGCGGTCGCGCGGCTCGGCATCGAGGGACAGGCGCACGCGCTCGCCCGCCACCAGTCGCTCGTTGGCGGCGCTCGCCGCCTTGGCGAAGCACTGCACGGGCGTGCCCGGCTTGACCGACTCGGGCGTGTCGATGCCGATGTAGCGCACCGTTTCGTCACGCCCGCCGACGCTGACGTGCACGGTGTCGCCGTCGACGACCCGCGTGACCACGGCCGCCCCGCCCGGCATGCCGACGTTCCCGCCCTCGTGCGGCCCAAGCCCCGCAGGCCCCCACACGGCCACGGCCGCCGCGGCCAGGGCGAAGAGCAGGAGGACGAGTTGACGGGTGCGCATGCGCCCCACCGTGCCACGGCCCCCGGCGGAACGCAGGCGCTGTTGCGAAGTTGAGGCGAAGTCGTCGCTATCCCACGCGAGAGCCCTGCTCGGCCCGCTCGTAGACCTCGATGAAGCGCAGGTAGTTCTCGGCGATCTGGTCGGCCGCCGCCTCGCGCTCGAGGTCGCCGTCGAGGAAGGCCTTCAGCGCGTCCCACCAGATCGACCGCCCGATGGCGAAGCCGACGAAGCCCTGCACCGGCGCCGCCTGCTCGAGCCAGTGGTTGACCTTCTCGGTGCTCGCGCCGCGCCCCAGCAGCACGCAGACGACGCCGTCGCGGCCGCCGCGCCGCGTCGTCTCGGCGAGCGTCTCGGCGTCCGAACGCTCGTCGACGCCCTCGATCTTCCACACGTCCGGCTCCGCGCCGGCGTCCTGCAGCTCCATGATCGCCCGGCGCATGAGGTCCGGCCGCAGCTCGGCGTCGTAGCGCTCGGTGTCGCCGCCGACCGCCTGCAGCTGGGCGTCCTCAGCCGGGACGAGCAGCTCGAACAGGAACTTGCGGCCGTTGTCGTGCAGCCAGTCGGCGAGCCGCTTGAGCTTGGCCGCCTGGTCGCGATTGGCCTCCGCGTCGGCCTCCGGGTTGTAGCGGACGAGGACCTTGCTGAAGTCGGGGTCGAACTTGAGGATGTGCTCGCCGAAGTCCTCGCCGTACTCGAAGTCGAACATGTCCTGGCCGGACTTCTCGACCGGCATCGCCAGCTTGAGCCCGCGCTCCTTGGCCTGCTCGGGGATGCCCCGGGGCGCGCCGAACTGCTCGTCGACCAGGACGCCCACCGCCTGCGGGTCGACCCCGCCGCGGTCGGCGGCCTTGACCATGCCCTCGAAGATGAGGTGCTTGGCGTCCGCGATCTTGTCGGTCTCCTCGGGCGTGGGGTCGCCCTGGATGCCGAACATCTTCTTCTGGAACGACCCGCGGTGGTCAAAGGCGAGGATGTAGAGCTTGCCGTCGTAGCCGAGCGTCATGCGCTGCTTCTCCCTGTGGTCCAGGACAGTTCTCCGCAGGATGGCACGGGTAGGCTGCGCGCGCCATGGAGCACCGGTTCAGCGGGCCCGACTTCACGATCGGCGTGGAGGAGGAGCTCATGATCGTGGACGCGGAGACCCTGGACCTGGTCAACGCGATCGAGTCGCTCCTCGCCGAGACGCCGCAGGGCACGATCAAGCCGGAGCTCATGGAGTCGGTCCTCGAGATCGCCACCGACCCGTGCCCGACCCTCGGCGAGGCCGGCCTCCAGCTGTCGGCCCTGCGCCGCCAGGTGCGCGACCACGCCGCGGACAAGGGACTGCGGATCGGCTCGGCGGGCACGCACCCGTTCGCCATGTGGGAGGACCAGCGGATCGTCGCCCGCTCGCGCTACCGCGACCTGGTCTCCGCGCTGCGGTTCGTCGCCCGCCAGGAGCTCATCTTCGGCACGCACGTCCACGTCGGCATGGACGACCCGGAGAAGGCCATCCACGTGGCCAACGGGATGCGCGTCCACGTGGCCATCCTGGTCGCGCTGGCGGCCAACTCGCCGTTCTGGCGCGCCGACTCGACCGGGCTGGTCTCCACGCGCACGCCGATCTTCCGTGCCTTTCCCCGCGTCGGCATCCCGCCCGCCTACGCCGGCTGGGACGACTACCAGCGGCGGATCGGCTTCATGGTCGACAGCGGGGTGATGCCGGACTACACGTACCTCTGGTACGACGTGCGCCCGCATCCCAACTTCGGGACGGTCGAGATCCGCGCGTGCGACGCCCAGACGCGCGTGGAGCACACGATCGCGCTCGCCGCGCTGATCCAGGCGATGGTCAAGGAGCTGGCCGAGCACTACGAGGCCGGCAAGCAGCTGTCCGACTACCCGTGGGAGATGCTCGACGAGAACAAGTGGCTGGCCTCGCGCCACGGCCTGGAGGGCGAGCTGGTCGACCTGCCGAGCAACGAGCGCGTCCAGGCCAAGGCGCTGGCCCGTCGCCTGCTCGACCGGCTGCGCGAGCACGCCGAGGACCTCGGCTCCGCCGACGCGCTGGGCGGCATCGAGGACCTGCTGGCCCACGGCAACGGGGCGACGCGGCAGGTCGTCGTCTACGAGGCCAACCACGATCTGCGCGAGGTCATGGCCGAGATCGTGGCCGCCACGGCGGCCTAGAGGTTGAGACAGCCTCTTGGCCTCCGGCCTGCCCTGCAGCCTGGCCTCGCCCCGTATCATCGGAACCAGCGCGATGGCACGCGGAGCTGATCTCTTCATCGTCTGCAAGAACTGCGGGTCGGAGGTCAGCCCGTACGTCACCGAGTGCCCATATTGCGGCCAGCGGGTCCGCAAGCGGGCGCCGAAGATCGAGCGCGGCGGCGCCACGCCCCTGCGCGAGCCGCGCGCCCGGCGCGGCCGGCGCGGAGGGACGGCGACGACACGCGGCCCGCGCCTGGGGCGCCTGCGCCCCGGCGAGATCCCCGGCCTGCGCGCCGACGGCCTGACGCGCCCGTGGGCGACGATCGCGCTCGTGACCGCGTGCTTCGCCTTCTACCTGCTGGCCACCGCCGGCGCCATCGGGACGCTCGACGTCGTGCTCCTCGGGCCGATCGGCAGCGACTGGTGGCGCCCGCTGACCGCCCCGTTCATCCACTTCAGCGGCGGAATGAGCATCTTCGCGGGCGGCGCCTACCAGCTGGCCACCATGATCGCCGTCGGCGTCTACGGCTGGCTGCTCGAGCGCCGCCATGGCGCCTGGGTCGTCGTGCTGCTCTACCTGCTCGCCGGTGCGGGCGGCATGCTCGCCGCCTCGGAGCTCGACCCCAACCGCCTGACCATCGGCGCCAACGGGCTGGCCCTCGGGCTCCTGGTCGCCTGGGCGGTCCCCGACCTGCTCGCGTGGCGCCGCGACGACGACTGGGAGGGCGACCTCCTGGGCACCGGCGTGATCGCCGCGGTGCTGCTGCTCATGCCGCTCGCCGTCCGCCAGGGAAGCGCCGTGGCGGGCTTCACGGGCGTGGTCGCCGGCCTCGTCGTCGGCTATCCGCTGGCGCGGCTCAGCGCACGCTGATCGCGCCGGCCGGCCCCTCGACCAGCCGGCCGACTTCCACGCCGCCCTCCATGGCGCCCGGCACCGCGGCGAGCAGCCCCCCGGACGTCATCGCGTCGCACGCGAGCCAGCGGCGCGCCTCGTCGACCCCAGCGGCGAACGAGGCGAAGCCTTCGGCGTAGGCGCGATTGCGCCGCGTGCCGCCGGCGATCGCCCGCTCGTCGTCGCGCGCGAGGAGGTCGAGGACGCCGTCGATGGCCGGCAGCGCGGCGGCCTCGACCTCGGCCGCGCAGCCGCTCGCCGCGGCCAGCTCGTGCAGGTGGCCGAGCAGGCCGAAGCCGGTCACGTCGGTCAGGGCGTGCGCCGCCGCCGCCCTCGCCGCCCGCGCAGCCGCCGCGTTGAGCTCGCACATCACCGCCGTGGCGCGCGCGACCAGCCCGTCGGGCGCGATCCCGCGCTTGGCCGCGGTCGAGACCGCGCCCGCTCCGAGCGGCTTGGTGAGCACGAGCCGGTCGCCGGGCCGGCCGCCGGCGTTCGTGAGCACCTCGTCGGGATGCACGAGCCCGGTGACCGCGAGCCCGTACTTCGGCTCGGCGTCGTCGATCGAGTGCCCGCCGACGATCGCCGCGCCGGCCGCGGCGACCGCGTCGTGGCCGCCACGCAGCACCGCCTCGAGCGCCTCGGTGCCCAACCGCTCCAGCGGCCACGCGACCAGCGAGAGCGCCGACAGCGGCTCGCCGCCCATCGCCCACACGTCGCTCAGCGCGTTCGTCGCCGCGATGCGCCCGAAGTCGTACGGGTCGTCGACGATCGGCGTGAAGAAGTCCACGGTCTGCACGAGCGCGAGGTCGTCGCGGACGCGCACGACGCCGGCGTCGTCGGCGGTGCCGAAGCCCACGAGCACGTCGTCGCGCTCGCTCACGGGGAGCCGCCCGACGAGCTCGTGGACGGCGGCGGGCGGCAGCTTGCAGCCGCACCCGGCGCCGTGCGAGAGCGAAGTCAGTGCGACGGACATCGCGGCCAATCATCGCGCAGGCTGCCGTCCGGCGGAGCGGGCCAGATGCCCATCGTGCGACCACGGCTATGGTCTGGCACCACAGTGCCCGAGCGCACCTACACCGCCGACGAGGTCGACGCCGCGGTCGCGCGGCTCACCGAGCCGGGCCGGTTGCAGCACGCCCAGGAGGTCGTCACGCACGCCGCGCCGAGCCTCCAGCGCGTGCTCGACGACGCCCTCGCCATGGGCGGCTTCTTCGGCCAGGCGCACGAGGGCGAGCTCGCCCGCGCGGCCGGCGAGCCGGACGGCGAGGAGCGCCTGCGCCGCGTGCGCACGCTCGTCGCCGAGGAGACGCGGCTCGGGATGCTCGTGGGCGTCGCGGTGGGCTTCGAGCTCGCCCACGAGCTCATGACAAGCGACGAGGAGGAGTAGCTGGTGGACATCCGCTTCCTGGGCCACGCGTGCTTCGAGCTGTCCGACGGCGACACGCGCGTGCTGATCGACCCGTTCCTGACCGGCAATCCCAAGGCGGCGGTCGAGGCCTCAGAGCTCGAGCCGGCGGCGATCCTGGTCACTCACGCGCACGCCGACCACGTCGGCGACACCGTCGACATCGCCAAGCGCGCGGGCTGTCCGGTCGTCGCCATCGTCGAGCTGGCCAACGAGATCGGCTCCAACGGCGTCGAGGTCTTCGACCCCAATCTCGGCGGCACGGTCAAGTTCGACTGGGGCTGGGTCAAGCTCGTTCCTGCCTGGCACACAGGCGTCAGCCAGGGCGGCACGGCGACCACGCCGGCGGGCCTGCTCGTCGGGATCGGCGGCAGGACGATCTACCACACCGGCGACACGTGCCTGTTCAGCGACATGCAGCTGATCGCCCACCGCGGCAACCCGATCGACGTCGCGCTCGTGCCGATCGGCGGCCACTACACGATGGACCGCCTCGACGCGGTCGAGGCGGCCAAGCTCATCGAGGCCGCGACCGTGATCCCCATGCACTACGACACCTTCCCGCCGATCGAGACCGACGCCGAGGCGTTCAAGGCCGACGTCGAGAGCGCGACGTCCTCCAAGGTGCAGATCCTGCAGCCGGGCGAGACCTTCTCCGCGTGACGCACGCGATCGTGCTCATCGAGGCCGAGCGCGACGCCATGTCGACGCTCGGCGGCCTGCTCGCCGACATCGAGGGCGTTCGCGAGGCGTACTCGGTGACCGGGGAGTGGGACTTCGTCGCGATCGTCCACGTGCGCCGCCACGAGGACCTCGCCGAGGTGGTGACCGGCCGCATCGCGCAGGTCGACGGGATCGTGCGCACGCAGACGATGGTCGCCTTCGAGGCGTTCTCGCGGCACGACCTCGAGGCGATGTTCTCGATCGGAAACTAGTGCTGCGTCAGGTGACGTTCGCCCCGTCGCCGGCGGAGCGATCGTCGTGGCTGGCGTCGACCGTCATCCGAAGGTGTGGCCCAGCCACATCGAGGATCGACGGGTGGCGCCAGGCGCGGCGAGCGCCCGCCGAACGGGGCGAACGTTGCCTGACGCGGCACTCAGATGAGCGGTTCCGAATTTCCGCCGCGCACCTGGCATCGACGGGCGATTCGGAACCGATCATCTGAGCCTCCAGGGCGGACTGGCTGACCAGCCAGTCCGCCCGATAGGGTCCGGCCATGACCAGCGCCTCCATCGAGTCTCTCACCGCGCGCGCCGACTTCCAGGCCACGAGCGATCCCGCCGTCGCGCCGAGCCAGGAGCTGCTGACCTACCGCGAGCTCTACGAGCTGTGGGAGCGCCAGCAGTGGGCGACCCAGGACCTCGACTTCACGCAGGACCGCATCGACTGGCATGAGCGCATCGACGCCGAGGAGCGCTTCCAGCGCATGACGGGACTGAGCGCGTTCTTCATCGGCGAGCAGCGGGTCACCGCTGAGCTGGGCCCGATCATGCGCGCGGTCCCCGATGAGGACATGCGGATCTTCCTGTCGACGCAGATCGCCGACGAGGCGCGCCACGTCGCGTTCTTCGACCGCTTCTACCGCGAGGTCGGCGTCTACGAGGCCGAGGGGCTGCGCGAGCGCCTTGAGGCCACCGCCGAGCACCTCAACGACGACTTCAAGGTGCTCTTCGACGAGATCCTGCACGAGCGCGTCAACCGCCTGGCCGTCGAGCCCGAGGACCACGAGTGCCTGGTCGAGGCGATCACGCTGTACCACATGGTCATCGAGGGCTCGCTCGCCTTGACCGGCCAGCACTTCATCATCGACTACAACGAGCGGATGGGGACGCTGCCGGCGTTCGTCGCGGGGTTCACCAACGTGGCACGCGACGAGCACCGCCACGTCGCCTTCGGCGCGCGCTTCCTGCGCGACATGGCCCGGCGCGACCGGCGCTACCTCGACGCGATCCAGCGCACGCTCGTCGAGGTCGGGCCGGTCGCCGACGGGGTGCTGCGCCCGAAGTGGGTGCCCGAGGGGCAGGAGGACGTCGAGTTCTTCGGCTCGTCGGTCAACGAGACGCGCGCCTTCGCGGCGCAGGCGCTGACCCGCCGGCTGAAGGTGATCGGCCTGCAGCCGGCCGCTGCGTAGGCGGTCGGTGGGACGGCGCCGCCCGGTCTCCGGCTGGACGGCGCTCGCCGTGGCGCTGGACCTCGTCATCGCCGTCGTCGACGGCGTCGCGGGCAACCCGAAGATGACCGGCGCGTTCGTCGTCGCACCGCTCGCGCTGGCGATCGTCGAGCGCACGCGCGCGGTGGCGGCGGTCGCCGCGCTGTCCGTCGCCCTCGCGCTGGCGAGCGGCGTCTGGAACGACTTCTTCGGCTCGCTCGACCATCTCGGCCGCGTCACGATCGTCGCCGTCGGCTCGGTCCTCGCCGTCCTCTCCGCGCAGGCGCGCCGGGGCGCGGTCAGGCTCTCGGGCGAGCTCGACGCGACGCGCGCCCGGCTCGACGCCATCCTCGGCGCGGTGGCCGAGGCGGTCACCGTCCACGACGAGAGCGGCAGGACGATCTACGCGAACGACGCCGCGGTGCGCCTGCTCGGCGCGTCGTCGCGCGAGGAGGTGCTCAGGGCGCGGCCGGGCGAGCTCGCCGAGCGCTTCACGATCACCACGGAGGAGGGCGGCCCGGTCGCGGTCGAGGACCTTCCGGGCCGCCATGCCGTCGCCGGCGAGCCGGCGCCGCCGCTGCTCACGCACAGCGTCGACCGGCGCACCGGCCGCGCCTACTGGCTGTTCACGAAGGCGAGCGTGGTGCGCGACCAGGGCGGGCGGCTGCTCGCCGTCAACGTCATCGAGGACGTGACCGAGGCCAAGGAGGCCGAGCTTCGCCAGCGCTTCCTCGCCGAGGCCGGGGCGATGCTGGCGGCGTCACTCGACTACCAGGAGACGCTCGAGCGCGTCGCCCGGCTCGTCGTGCCGCAGCTCGCCGACTGGTGCGCGGTCGACGTGGTCGACGACCGCGGCGGACTGCGGCGCGTGGCGCTCGTCCATGTCGACCCGGAGAAGGTCGCCCTCGGCCGCGAGCTCAACGAGCGCTACCCGCCCGACCTCGACGCGCCCGCCGGAATGGGCGAAGTGCTGCGCAGCGGGCGCAGCGAGGTCTACGCCGAGATCACCGACGGGATGCTGGTCGCCGGCGCGGCCGACGAGGAGCACCTGCGGCTCATGCGCGAGATCGGCCTGCGCTCGGCGATGGTCGTTCCCATGCGCGTCGGCGACCGCACGACCGGGGTGATCTCGCTGGTCACGTCGGAGAGCGGGCGCCGGTTCGGGCCCGGCGACGTCAAGTTCTTCGAGCAGCTCGCGGTGCTGGCGGCGACGGCAGTCGAGAACGCCCGCCAGTACACCGAGCGCACGAAGGCCTCGCAGACGCTGCAGCGCAGCCTGCTGCCCGAAAGCCTGCCCGACGTCCCCGGCTGGCGGACCGCCGGCTCGTATCAGCCCGGCGCGCCGGGCGTGGAGGTCGGCGGCGACTTCTACGACCTGTTCGCGGTCGACGAGGGCTTCATGATGCTGCTCGGCGATGTGACCGGCAAGGGCGTCCAGGCCGCTGCGCTGACCGCGCTGGCCCGGCACACCGCGCGGACGGCGGCGCTCTTCGACTCGCGGCCCGCCGCGGTGCTGCGGCTGCTCAACCGGGTCCTGCGCGAGCAGCCGTCGCCGTCGTTCGTGACGGTGGTGTGCGCGCGCATCGAACAGTCGGGGCTGGTGACCATCGCCTCGGCGGGCCACCCGCTGCCGCTGCGCGCGCTGGCCGACGGCGGCGCGATGACCGTCGGGGCCCACGGGATCCTGCTCGGCGCGTCCGACGAGGCGGACTGGAGCGAGGCCCCGTGCCGCCTGCTGCCGGGCGATACGCTGCTCGTCTATACCGACGGCGTGACCGAGACGCCCGGCCCGGAGGGGCGCTTCGGCGACGAGCGCCTGCTGCGACTGGTCGCCGGGGCCCCGCGCGACCCAGAGCAGCTGCTCGCGTCGGTCGCCGCGGCGCTGAGCGCGTTCGAGTCGGTGGCGATCCTCGACGACCGCGCGATGCTCGCCGTCCGGTACACCGGCGCGCCCGGCGCCGTCGGCGAGGCCGAGCCGCAACCTGCGGCGAGCCGGATCTGACCGGCCTCTACCCTGGGCGCCGTGTCCGCGTCTGCCCGCCCCGACAGCGCCGTGCGGCCCGAGTTCGGGCCCTCGCTGCCCCAGCTGCTGCGCGCCCGCCTCGGCGTGCCACCGCTCGTCTCCAGGGCGATCGCCGCGGCGCTGATCCTCGCGGCGGTCGTCGTCGCCCTGCTGCTGCGCGGCAACGACGTGCAGCTGGTGCACCGCTCGCCGCCGGTGTTCAACCTGCGCTACGCCAGCGTCCTGCACCGCTCGCCGCCGAGCCCGGGCGTGCTGCTCGACCTCGAGGGTCGCCGCGGCGACCTGTTCGTGCAGTCGCTGACGATCCGGCCGCTGCACCTGCCCGCGTACCGCGGATCCGTGAGCGGGATGCTGCCCGTCTACGCCGAGCCCCACGTGCGCGCGGTGAGCCGGCGCTACGACGGATTCGTCGCGCTGGAGGAGGGCAAGGCGCGCATCAACGACGCGCCCGGCTACCAGGTGGGCTTCCGCGCGCGCCTCGGCCGCCGGACGATCTACGGCCGCGAGATCCTGCTCGTGCCCGACCAGCCGGGCGCGCGGGAGGGGGTTGTCATCACCGTCGTGCAGACGCACGCGGCGGGCGCCCATTCGGTCGACGACGTGGGGGCGGTAGGGGCGATCAAGAAGCCGCTGCGGTCGTTCCGGTTCGGGACCGAGGCGAACTAGTGGACCACTAGGGCCTCCTCGGCGCGGGTTGACGCCGCGTCGCCGAGCACAGATGATCGGCAGACCCCCCGCGGACAGGAGGTTCATGCGCGCGCACGCCCTCGGACGGTCTCGCCACCTCGATGTCGCCGCATCACCGGCGCTCATTGCGGTGCTGCTGGCGCTGCCGCTCGCGGGGTTCTGGCTCCTGCTCGCCGCGCCGAGCCTCGACGTGCACTGGGAGCAGCACCCGGCGCACTTCTGGCTGGTGCTCGGGGCCGCCGCGATCAACGCCTCGCTCGCCTTCGCGACCGGCGACGCCGCCCGCTACCGCGGCGACGCCCGGCTGTTCCTCGTCTCGCTGGCCTTCCTGGCGGCGGCCGGCTTCCTCGGGCTGCACGCGCTGTCGACCCCGGGCGTGCTCGTCGACGGGCGCACCGCGGGGTTCGTGATCGCCACGCCGGTCGGGCTGCTTGTCGCCGCAGGCTTCGCGGCCGCTTCCTCTGACGCGCTCGAGGGCGAGCGCGGCCGCGCGGTGATGCGCCACGCCCAGGCGGTGCGCGGCGGGCTGATCGCCGTGATGGCCGCCTGGGCCGCGGTGTCGGTCGCCCGCCTGCCGCCGCTCGACAGCCCGAGCGCGGCCGAGGTCGCATCCGGTCCTCTCGCCGCCCTCGCCGTCTCCGCGGTCGCCCTCTACGGCCTGGCCGCGTGGCGCTACCTCGCGCTCTACCGCCGCCGCCGCGCCGCGATGCTGCTCGGCGTCACGTGCGCGTTCGTCCTGCTCGCCGAGGCCATGATCGCCGTCGCCTTCGCCCGCAACTGGCACGCGACCTGGTGGGAGTGGCACCTGCTCATGCTCGGCGCCTTCGCGCTGGTCGCCGGCAGCGCCCGCCACGAGTGGCGCGAGGAGCGCTTCAGCCCGCTCTACCTCGGCGAGACGGCGGCCGGCATGCACGAGGTCAGCGTGATCTTCGCCGACCTCTGCGGGTTCACGTCGTTCTCGGAGCACCGCGACCCCCGCGAGGTCTCGTCGATGCTCAACGCGTACTTCGAGGTGGCCATCCCGCCCGTGGTGCGCGAGCACGGGGGCGAGATCGACCGGCTGGTCGGCGACCAGATCATGGCGACGTTCAACCGCCGCGGCGACCAGCCCGACCACCCGCTGCGCGCGGCGCGCGCCGCGCTCGCCATCCAGGAGGCGACCACCCGCCTGGCCGCCGAGCACCCGACATGGCCGCGCTTCCGGGTCGGCGTCAACACCGGCGAGGCGATGGTCGGCGTGCTCGGCGCTGCGGGCGGCAAGAGCTACACGGTCATCGGCGACGCCGTCAACGTCGCGGCGCGGCTCGAGGCCAGCGCGCCGCTCGGGCGCGTGGCGATCGGCGAGGCGACGCTGCGGCGCCTGCCGCGCGCGCAGACCGAGTCGCTGGGCCCGATCCGCGTCAAGGGCAAGGCCGATCCCGTCGACGCGTACGTGCTCGAGCAGGTCTGAGAGGCTGTCTCAGAACCCTCTGCACGTCTGGCGGCGCCGGCATCCCGCCAGGCTGCGTCCTCGCCGGTTCCCGTGGCTGGGCCGCGCATCACCGGCTGCGTCCTTGCCTGGCGGGCGCCGGCATCCACCAGCCGCACACACGGGGTTCTGAGACAACCTCTGGGGATCAGGCGATCCGGCTGCCCGGCGTTGCGTCGCCGTCCGGGCGCAGGACGATCACGGTGCCGTCGTCCTCGACCGCGCCGAGGACGAGCACCTCGGAGCGCACGGGCCCGACCTGCCGCGGCGGGAAGTTGACGACGGCCACGACGAGCGAGCCCTCGAGCTGATCGCGCGTGTAGTTGGTGATGCGCGCCGACGAGCGCTTGACGCCGAGCTCGGGGCCGAAGTCGATGCGCAGCTTCCAGGCCGGCTTGCGCGCCTCGGGGAACTCCTCGACGTCGACCACGCGCCCCACGCGCATGTCGACGGCGACGAAGTCGTCGAAGCCGATCTCCGGCACGCGCGGAGGGCTACCCGCTAACCGCCGGGCTGGTACTGGTCCTGGCCGGCCGACGAGCCGTCGGGCGGCGGGGCCTGCTGCTGGTCCTGCGGCGGAGCCTGCTGCTGCTGCTCGGCCGGCTGCGGCGGCGGCTGCTGGGCGGTCGCGGGCGGCTGATCGGGCGGCGGGACCGACTCGACCGGCTGGCTGGGGCCGACCGGGGCGCCGTGGCCGCCGTCGTCGGGCGGCAGCACGGTGGTGTCGGACTCCTCCTGGGTGGTCGGCGCGGGGGCCGGGGCGGGCGGCGGGGTGTCGGTGGTCGCGGCCGGCGTCGTGGTGGTCGCCGTCGGCTCGGCCTTCGCAGGCTCGTCCTTCTTCGCCGCGGGCTTGTCCTTCTTCTTGACGGCGGCGCGCGCCGGGGCAGCGGCGACCGGCTGGGTGACGACCTGCGCCTGCTGCGCGACGGGCACCGGCTGGGCGGGCGCGACGACCGCGGCCTGGGCGACCGCGGGATGCGGGCGCGCGCGGTGGTGCGTCGCGTGGTCGACCTCGACGGCGCCGGCGGTGACCAGCGCGGCCGCGGCGAGGCCGGCGGCCGTCTTGGACGCGATCGCGCCGACACCGGCCGACAGCGCGCCGCCCGCGCTGACCCCCGCCGTCCCGGCCGCCGCGGTGCTGGCGGCGGCGGTGGCGCCACCCGCCGACGCGGTCGTGCCGAGGTGGGCGAGGAAGAGCTTCTTGACGACGAGCAGCGGGCCGACCGGGAAGACCGCAGCCAGCGCGCGGTTGGTCGCCTTGAGCTGCTTGCGGAACATCGAGCAGCGCTCGCACGTGCGCAGGTGCCGGCGCACCGGCGCGCTCGTGCGCTTGAGGCCCTCGGCGACCTCGCCGAGCTCGAGGCGCACCTCCTCGCACGTCAGCTTGCGCGCCTCGGCCGCCTCGGCCAGCGACACGCGCGCGCGCACGAGCAGCGACTTGACCGACGGCACGGTCGTCTCCATCGCCTCGGCGATCTGCTCGTAGGACAGCGCGTCGATCTCGCGCAGCAGCAGCGCGGTGCGCTGCGTCTCGGCGAGCTGCTGGACGTCGCCCATGAGCAGGCGGAACTCCTCGCGGCGATGAACCTTGTCGGCGGTCGTCGTGCCGTTTTCGGCGAGGTGGACGTCCATCGAATCCACCCCGATCGCCTGATGGCGGCGCAGGTGGTTCAGCGACCGGTTGCGCGCGATGCGGTACAGCCACGGACGCACGTTGATCGGTCGCTCGTCGGCGACCATCGCGTTGAACGCCGCGGCGAAGACCTCCTGCAGGACGTCCTCGGCGTCCTCGCGCGAGCCGAGCATGTGGCGGCAGAACGCGAGCAGCCGCGCCTGGTAGCGGGCGACGAGCGACTCGAAGGCCGCCTGGTTGCCGCGCCGCGTGAGCGCGACCAGCCGCTCGTCCGACTGCAGGCGCAGCAGGGGCGTGGGCCCGCGAAGGGGCAATCCGGGTTGTCTGAGGGCAGAGACTTCCATGACGCGGGGCGTCCAACCGTCAAGACACCGTAGCGAGGGCAAAAGTTCCGGATCAGCGTTGCGCGCGCGCGAAAGCGTCCGCCATGGCGATCCGCTGCAAACCGGTGGGGTGGTCGTCGAAGAGGACGTGGAACCAGCCCGGCGGCTCGGGATCGGCGAGCGCGCGCGCCGTGAAGTGCCGGAACAGCGCCCGCATGGCGACGGGGTCGCGCGCTATGCGCAGCGCCGACCAGTCGGCCTCGGCCTCGTAGCGGCGCGTGGCCGCGGCCTGCAGCGGCCCCGTCGCGAGCTGCAGGATCACGACCACGAAGAGCGCGAGCGGGACGGCGGCGGGCTCGCCGAGCCCGCCCCGCCGGCGCGTGGCGATCGCCACGAGAAGCGCGGCGGGCAGCACGACGAGGCCGAACCAGCCGATGCCCTTGGCGATGTGGTGGTGCGCGATGTGCCCGTACTCGTGCGCCATGACGACGCGCACCTCGCGGCGCGGAAAGCGCGCGATCGTGTCCCACAGCACGACGCGCCGCGAGGGCCCCAGGCCGAAGGCGTAGGCGTTGGGCTGGTCGGTCCAGTCGTGGACGTCCTCGATGCGCAGCGGCACGCCGGCGACGCCCTCCCGGCGGGCGAGCCGCGCGGCCTCGGCGCGCAGCTCGCGGGCCTTCGGCGCGTGCAGGTCGGGCACGAGGTACGGGCCGGTGAACGTGAACAGCGTCAGCAGCCCCACGAACGCGGCGGCCGCCGGGATCCACCACGCCTGCCGCACGAGCCGCGCCAGGCCCATGACGATCAGCAGCGCGAGGCAGAGGTAGAGGAACTTGCCGCCGAGGCCGAAGAAGTCGTCGACGAACCACTCGACGTACCCGACGTGGACGACGTCGTGGCGGCGCGCCCACCACAGGTCGACGAGCCCGAAGGGCAGGCGCGCGAGCCAGACGAGCGCCAGCCCCAGCATCCCGAGCAGGAAGCCCGTGCCGATCGGCCCGGCCGCCGACTCGCGCATGAACGCCGTGCCACGGCGCGCATAGACGGCGAGCACCGCGACGAGCGCGGCCTGCGAGAGCAGGAACGTGACGCGCACGAAGGCCTCGAAGGACTCGGCTCGGTGCAGGTCCCGCGCTGGGAACTCGCGGCTCGCCTGCAGATGAGGCAGGCGCAGGTCGCCCGGCACCGTCGTCTGCCAGAGATGGGCCGCGGCGACGATCCCGGCCGCGGTCAGGGCGGCGAGCACCAGCGCCGCGGCCGCGGCGCGGATCAGGCGACCCCCGGCCCGGTGAGCGGCGCCTCGGGCGTCGGCGGTTCGGGTGCGGGCTCCGGCGCGGGCTCGCGATCGACCGGGCCCGGGGCGCTGTACGGGTAGCGCTCGGTGAGCAGGAGCAGATAGCCGCTCGTCTGGGCGCTGTAACGCAGGCTGTACGCGATGAGGGCGCGCACGCCGAGCGGCACGCGGCCCGTGAACAGCGCCGCGAACCACGCGCCCACGGCGGCCAGGAGGGCGGCGCCACCGATCGCGCTGCCGACCACCAGCGCCGGGATCGCGAGGATCAGCCGGAACGCGGTGACCCAGCGCGACTGCTCCGCCGGCGGTCCGATCTCGACGTCGACGGGATAGCCGGGCTCGCCGAGGAAGCCCGGGAACGGGCCGCCGGCCACGTAGATGAAGGCGCCGAGGTGGACGGAGTAGCGGACGAACCGTGCGAGGAACGCGTGCAGCGCGGCCGGGGGACGCCCCGTGATCAGCGCGGCGAACCAGGTGACGATCGCGACGATTGCGGCGACGATCGCCCAGAGCGTGATCCACACGATGTGCGGCAGCGCGAGGAGCAAGCGGAAGGCGACGGTGAGCCGGTTGCGGCGCGGGTCGTCGGAGAGCGTCAGCGCGATCGGGTGCGGCGCCAGCGCGCGTTGCGGCGCGGCGGCCGTCGGGTGACTGTCGGGGTAGCGGTCGGTGAGCAGGAACAGGTAGGCGTAGGCCTGCGCCGCATAGCCCAGCGCATACGTCTGCAGCGCCTCGAAGCCGCTCGGCATGCGCCCGCGCGCGAGGATCGCGAACCACGCGAGGACGGCGACAGTGGTCAACACGCCCGGACCGTTCGCGGCGACGCTCCAGTCGTCCGAGCCCGCGGCACCACCACCGCCACCACCCCCGCCCGCCAGCGCCTCGGCAAGCAGCAGCGGCGGCAGCGCGAGGAGCAGCCGGAAGGCGATGCCCCACCGGCCCTGCTCGGCCGGCTGCTCGGGCAGCACGACGTCGACCGGATAGCTCGACGCGGCCCCGAGGAAGCCGGGGTACGGGTTGGCGGCCAGGCTCATGTAGGCGTAGAGGTGGACGCTGAAGCGCACGTACGCGGCGTAGAAGTCGCGCAGGCCAGCGGGCGGGCGGCCCTGGACGAGCGTGGCGATCCACAGGACGGGCGCGAGCAGGACCGCCGCGATCGTCCAGACGACGAACCAGAGCAGCAGCGGGATCGCGAGGATCAGCCGGAAGCCGACCGTCCACCGCGAGCGCTGCAGGTCGTCGCGGTTGACGATCGTGACCGCTGCGCGCGGCGGCTGCTCGGCGGCGTCGGTACCGGCCATGGCGCGACCCTACCTGCGCGAGCGGCGGAGGCGCAGTGCCCGGGGCGGGATTCGAACCCGCACGCTCCGAAGAGCAGCGTCTTTTAAGGACGCGTGCCTCTGCCATTGGGCTACCCGGGCGCCGACGCCATGCTACGTCGCTCGGTTGGCGAGAACGCCCGCCGCGTATGTCCACTGACGAACCATCGTCAGTGGGGGGCCTTGAGCCGTTACGGCAGGTCGGCCGGGAGCGGGGTCTCCTGCGGCGGGCGGCCCTCCGTCGCCTCCCAGGACTCGTACGCCAGGCCGTCGCGTCCCTCGTGCGGGTGGGCGCTCCCGATGGCGAGCACGGCGCACAGCTCGTCGCCCCGGTTGAGCAGCCGCCGGCGGACGGCCGGCGCGACGCGGGCGAGCTCGCCGGGCGCGAGCTCGCGCTCCTCGCCCTCCACCGCCAGCGTCAGCGTGCCCTCGAGCACGAGGTAGACCTCCTCCTGGCGCTCGTGGCGATGGATGCGCCCCTGCTGGCGGGGCCGCAGGAGGATCAGGTTGAGCCCGAACGTGGTCACGCCGAGCGCGCGTCGGAGCGCGACGAACCGGTCGGGGCTGTCGAGGTCCAGCGAGGCGAAGGCGACGCCGTCGTCCATGTCAGCGCTCGATGATGACGGTCGTCGACTTCACGACGGCGGTCGCGTCGGCGCCGGGACGCAGCTCGAGCTCCTCGGCGGCCTCGCGCGACATCAGCGAGACGATCCGGTACGGCCCGCACGCGAGCTCGACCTTGGCCATCACGCCGTCGGCCTCGACGCCGACCACGACGCCGGCCAGGCGGTTGCGCGCGCTGCTCTGCGCGCCGCGCGTGCGGGCGCGCAACAGGTCGGCGAGGGCGTCGGCGGGCAGGAAGCGCTGCCCGCCCCGGCGGACGAACTCGACGCGCCCGGCGCGCTCCCAGCGGCGCAGGGTGTCCGTGCTGACGCCGAGCGCCTTCGCCGCCGCGCCGATCCGCACCAGGTCGTCCACGGCGTCTACCACGCCTCGCCGCTGAGGGCCCACTCGACGCCGGCCTGCGGGCACTCCTCGCACGAGCTGTCGAGCAGCCGCACGCGGGCGAGGACGGCGTCGGGATCCAGACTGGGCGCGTGCTCGACCACCTCGAGCCAGCGGTCGCAGACCGTCACTGACGGACGGCCGAGCCGCGCCGACAGCTCCCCAGGCGTGCCCTCGACGACGAGCTCGGCGTCGTGGGCGGCCAGCTCGCTGCGGCGCGCCTCGAGCGGCGCCGGGTCGTCGAGGCAGGCGACCACGGCGAGCCGCCGGCCGCGCAGCGGCCACAGCGCCGGGACGTCGCGGAGGTTCGACACCACTCAACCCAAACCGTACCGCGCGAGCGTGCCTATGCAATGCTTGGGCATCGTGGTCCGCCAGCGCGTCGCCCTCGCCGCCGTCGCGGCGGCGCTCGCCGCCGGGTGCGGCGGCGCCGGTGCCGACCGCCCGCGCCTGACGATCTCCGCCGCCGCCTCGCTCACCGAGGCGCTGACGCGCTGCAGCCAGGGCTTCACCCCCGCCGAGGTCCGCCTGTCCTTCGCCGGCTCCGACGAGCTGGCCGCGCAGATCCGCCAGGGCGCGCGGGTCGACGTCTTCGCCGCGGCGAACACCAAGCTGCCCGACCAGCTGCACGCCGCCGGGCGCGTGGGGCGGCCGCGCGCGTTCGCCACCAACCGGCTCGTGCTCGCGGTGCCCTCGGGGTCGCGCATCCACGCCATCGGCGACCTCGCGCGCCCCGGGACCAGCCTCGTGATCGGTGCCGCGGGCGTCCCCGTCGGGGACTACACGCGCGCCGTCCTCGCCCGCGTGCCCGCGGCGCAGCGCCGCGCCATCCTCGCTCGCGTGCGCTCCGAGGAGCCCGACGTCAAGGGCGTCGTCGGCAAGCTCACGCAGGGCGCCGCCGACGCGGGCTTCGTCTACGCCTCCGACGTCACGGCCGCCGACGGGCGCGTGCGCGCGATCGAGCTGCCGGCGCGCCTGCAGCCGACGGTCACGTACGGCGCGGCGGTCGTCACCGGCAGCACCCACGCCGCCCTGGCGCGGCGCTACCTCGACGGGCTGGTCTCCGGCCCGTGCGCCGCGGCGCTGCGCCGAGCGGGGTTTGGCCCACCGGGCGCCGCGCCGCGGCGTGCAGGCCGTGTGGCGACGACGGGCGCGGCGCCCGGCGCGCCGGCGACGCGGTGACGCGCGGACGCTGGTTCTCCCTCCTCGCCGCCCTTGCCCTGGCCGCTGCGCTCGCCCTGCTCGCCCTGCCGCTGCTCGCCCTGCTGCTGCAGACCTCGCCCGCCGCGCTCGCCCGCAGCCTCGGCGAGCCGAGCGCGCGCGACGCGCTGTGGCTCAGCCTGCGCACGACGACGATCGCGCTGGCGGTCATCCTCGCCGTGGGGACGCCCGCCGCCTGGCTGCTGGCCACGCAGCGCTTCCGGGGCCGCGCGGTGGTCGTCACGCTCGTCGAGCTGCCGCTCGTGCTGCCGCCCGCCGTCGCGGGGATCGCGCTCCTGGCGACGTTCGGTCGCGACGGCCTGCTCGGCGGCGCCGTGGACGTCGTCTTCACGACCCCGGCCGTCGTGATCGCCGTGACCTTCGTCGCCGCGCCGTTCTACGTGCGCGGCGCCCAGGCGGCGTTCGCGGCCGTCGACCGCACGCTGCTGGAGGCCTCGCGCACGCTGGGCGCGGGCGAGGCGCGCACGTTCGCCGCCGTCGCGGTGCCCGCCGCGCTGCCCGGGCTCGTCGCCGGCGGCGCGCTCGCCTTCGGGCGCGCGCTCGGCGAGTTCGGCGCGACACTGATGTTCGCCGGCTCGCTGCAGGACGTGACGCAGACCGTCCCGCTCGCCGTGTACTCGCGCCTGGCGACCGACTTCGACGAGGCCGTCGCCCTGTCGGTCGTGCTGGTTGCCGCCTCGGCGGCCATCCTCGCCGCGGTCAAGCTGGTGGTGGATGCTCGCGATTGACGCCCGCACCCGCCTGGGCGCGCTCGACCTCGACGCGTCGCTCGACGTCGCGCCCGGGACGTGCGTGGCGCTGGCCGGGCCGTCGGGCGCCGGCAAGAGCACGCTGCTGCGCGTCGCGGCCGGGCTGCTGCGCCCCGCGCACGGCGTGGTCCGCTGCGGCGAGCACACCTGGCTCGACACCGCGCGCGGCGTCGACCTCGCGCCCGAGCGCCGGCGCTGCGGCTTCGTCTTCCAGGACTACGCGCTGTTCGGCCACCTGCGCGCCTGGCAGAACGTCGCCTACCCGCTGCGCGAGCTCCCGCGCCGCGAGCGCCGCGCGCGGGCGCACGAGCTGCTCGAGCGCTTCGGCCTGGCCGATCGCGCCGGCGCGCGGCCGGCCGAGCTGAGCGGCGGCGAGCGCCAGCGCGTCGCCCTCGCCCGCGCGCTCGCGCGCCGCCCTGCGGCGCTGCTGCTCGACGAGCCGCTCTCGGCGCTGGACGCGCGCACGCGCGCGGGCGCGCGAGCCGAGCTCACGGGCGTCCTGCACACGGCCGGCGTCCCGGCGCTGCTCGTCACCCACGACTTCGCCGAGGCGGCCCAGCTCGCCGATCGCGTCGGGATCATCGACGCGGGCCGGATCGTGCAGACCGGCACGCCGAGCGAGCTCGCCGCCGCGCCCGCCTCGGCGTTCGTCGCCGACTTCACGGGGGCGGTCGTGCTCACCGGGACGGCGCGCTCCGGCGAGCGCGGGCTGACGGTCGTCGAGCTCGACGGCGGCGGCGTCGTCTCGAGCACCGACGAGGTGCGCGGGCGCGTCGCGGCGACGGTGCATCCGTGGGAGATCGCGCTCGAGCCGCCCGGCGCGGCGGCGGCGGGCAGCGCGCGCAACCGCCTCGCCGTCGACGTCGTCTCCGTCACCGTCGTCGGGAACCGCGTGCGCGTCGGCCTCGCCGCGCCGCAGCCGCTCGCCGCGGAGGTCACGCTGGCCAGCGTCGACGGGCTGCGGGTCCGGCCCGGCGAGCGCGCCGTCGCCACCTGGAAGGCCGCGGCGACCCGCCTCGTCCAGCACTCCTGAAAGACGAGTTTGCGCGCTCCCAGACATTGGAAACACCACAGTTCCAAGTTGCCGGATCGCGGTGCGTACTGGTATTAACCGGGAAGTGGCGGTGGGGAGACCGCCGTCCGGCAGGGGAGAACGAGTGCTGACATCGAGGATGGTCGGGAGGATCGTCGCGTTGGCGGCCGTCGTCATCGGCGCCGCCGCGGTCGTCGCCGTGCTTGCCCGCAGCGGTGAGACCGACTACACGATCCACGCCCGTTTCCAGAACGCCTCGCAGCTGGTCAAGGGCAACCTCGTCCAGGTCTCGGGGACCCCGATCGGCAAGGTCACCGACATCACGCTGACGCCCGACGGCGAGGCCGACGTCGCGCTGCACATCACAAAAGACGGCTGGTCGCCGCTGCACCAGGGCACACAGGCGACGATCCGCCAGGCGTCGCTGTCGAGCGTGGCCAACCGCTACGTCGACCTCGACCTCGCGCCCAACAGCAACCCGCCGCTCAAACAGGGCGCGGTGATCCCGTCCGCGCGGACGACGTCGACCGTCGACCTCGACCAGATCTTCAACACGGTCAACTACCGCACGCGCAAGGCGCTCAGCGGCGTCATCCACGGGTTCGCCGACCAGTACGACGGCCAGGGCGAGCAGGCCAACCGCGGCTGGCTGTATCTCAACCCGTCGCTCGCCGCGTCGAGCCGGCTGTTCTCCGAGCTCAACCGGGACACGCCGATGCTCGAGCGCTTCATCGTCTCCTCGTCGAAGCTCGTGACCGACCTCGCCGTCAAGCGCGACGACCTCGCCGGGCTGGTCACCAACCTCGACCGGACGCTCGGGGCGATCGGCAACCGCAGGCAGGACCTCGCGCGCGCGATCAGCCTGCTGCCGCCGTTCATGCGCCGGGCGAACACGACCTTCGTCAACCTGCGCGCGACGCTTGACGACCTCAAGCCGCTCGTCGACGAGTCCAAGCCGGTCGCGCCGAAGCTGCGCCGCCTGCTCGCCGAGCTGCGCCCCCTCACGCACGACGCCCGCCCCACGCTGCGCGACCTCACGCGCCTGATCCGCCTGCGCGGGGCCGACAACGACCTCATCGAGGCGACGCGGACGCTCGTGCCGCTGCGCGACATCGCGCTCGGCCCGGTGCAGCGCAACGGCAAGGAGCGCGAGGGCGCGCTGCCCTCCTCGGCCAAGGCGCTCGAGCAGTCGGTGCCCGAGCTCGGCTACGCGCGCCCCTACGCGGTCGACCTCACCGGCTGGTTCGACGACTTCAGCCACTCCGGCGTCTACGACGCGCTGGGCGGCGAGAGCCGCGCGGCTCCGCACGCCAGCGCGTTCGTCCTCACCAACGGCGTGCTGCAGCCGGTCCCCGAGGAGCAGCGCGCGCAGGTGCTCGGCGTGACGGCCAGGCTCGGCCAGCGCAACCGCTGTCCTGGCGCGGCCGACGTCGGCACCGCGTGGCGGCCGTCGGCCGACTACAACTGCAACCCCGACCAGGTGCTGCCGGGCGCGCCCCCGGCGAAGACCGGATGAAGCGCGTCGTCATCGCCTCGCTGGTCGTCGTCGCGGTCGCCGCCACGGCCGGCTTCATCGCCAACCCGCCGAGCGTGGGGCCCAAGGCGCAGTACTGGGCCGAGTTCGACAACGCGTTCGGCCTGATCCAGGGCGGCGACCTGAAGATCGCCGGCGTGCGCGCCGGCACGATCACCGACCTCAAGCTCGACAAGCGCAACCTGCACGCCAAGGTCGGCTTCCGCATCACCCAGAACGGCTTCGGCGACCTGCGCGCCGACACCACCTGCGAGAGCCGGCCGCAGTCGCTCATCGGCGAGTACTTCGTCGACTGCAACCCGGGGACCGCCAAGCGACGCCTCCCCAAGGGGGCGGTCATCCCCGTCCAGCGGACGAGCTCGACGGTGGCGCCCGACCTCGTCGGGGACATCATGCGCCGCCCCGAGCGCGAGCGGCTGAGCATCATCGTCTCGTCGCTCGGCGCGGGCGTGGGCGGCAACGCCCAGCAGCTCAACGACGCCATCCGGCGCGCGTCGCCGGCGCTCCGCGAGACCGACCGCGTGCTGGCGATCCTCGCGCGCCAGAACAAGGTCGTCCGCGATCTCAACCAGCACGCCGACGAGGTGGTCAACGAGCTCGCCCGCAGCAAGCGCGACGTCGGCGACTGGGTCATCAAGGCGCGCAACATCTCGCGCGACTCGGCCCAGCGCGAGCGCGACATCTCGGCCGGCTGGCGCAAGCTGCCCGCCTTCCTCGCGGAGCTGCGGCCGGCGATGGCCGCGCTGGGCGACACGGCCGACACGCAGGGCCCAGCGCTGCGCACCCTCGCCTCGAACGCCGGACAGCTCAAGCGGTTCTTCGACGACCTGCGCCCGTTCTCGGACGCCTCGCGGCCCGCCTTCCGCGCGCTCGGCCAGGCGTCGACCACGGGCAGGCAGGCGGTCACGGCGGCCACGCCGACCGTCCACCGGCTCAACGAGTTCGCCGGCGGGACGCCGGAGCTGGGCACCAACCTCGCCACGGTGCTCGAGCACCTCGACGACCGCGCCAACACGATCGAGTACGACAAGCGCGCCGCGGTGCAGCAGGGCGTCAAGGAGCCCAGCGGCTACAGCGGCCTCGAGGCGCTGCTCCAGTACGTCTTCGACCAGGCGACGTCGACCAACGTCTACGACCAGGCCAGCCACATCCTGACGGTGCAGGCCTTCCACGAGGACACCTGCGTCAACTACCGCGACGCCGAGTCGCTGAACAAGGACCCCAACAAGGCGCAGATCCTCAAGCAGTGCCAGGCCAAGGTCGGCCCGAACTCGCCGGGCGTCGAGACGCCCGACCCGTCGAAGGACGACGCGCCGCCGCGCAAGCTCGACTACATCTCGCCGACGGACGGCCCGCTCCCGGTGGCCAAGCGGCGCGCGCTGCTGCCGGGCTACCAGGACCTGCTCAACCAGAACCAGCCGCAGCCGCAGACCGACAACCAGGCCAAGCCCGACGAGCCCGCGCACGACAAGCAGCCGGGCGGCGGGCCGGCGCCCGGCGTGCCCAAGCCGCCTGACGTGCCCTCGGTGCCGCAGCCGCAGCTGCCGCCCCCGCCGCCGCTCCCCAGCCAGCCGCCGCTGCCCGACCCCGGCAAGGGGCTGCCCGGGCGCGACGGCGGCGGCGGTCCGCTCCTCGACTACCTCCTCGGCTCATGAGACGACGCGGCAGCGCATCCATCGTCGCCAACCCGGTCCTCGTCGGCGCCGTCACCACGCTCGTCGTCGTCGTCGCGGTGTTCCTCTCCTACAACGCCAACAACGGACTGCCGTTCGTGCCCACGCGGTCGGTGTTCGTGGAGATGAAGAACGGCTCGGAGCTCGTCAGGGGCAACGACGTGCGCGAGGGCGGCTTCCGCGTCGGCGTGGTCGAGGAGATGGTCCCCGCGCAAATGGAGAACGGCCACGTCGGCGCCCGGCTGAAGCTCAAGCTCGACCGCAAGGTCGGCGACCTGCCGGCCGACACGACCTTCCAGATCCGCCAGCGCGGCTCGCTGGGCCTCAAGTACGTCGAGATCGATCGCGGGCGGTCGCGCAAGACGCTGCCCGACGGCGCCACGGTGCGGCTCAGCCAGACGCGCACGCCGGTCGACCTCGACCGCGTCTACAACATGTTCGACGCGAAGACGCGCCGCGCCGCCGGCCAGGACCTCGTGGGCTACGGCAACGCGTTCGTGGGCCGCGGGAACGACCTGCACGACTTCATCGACCGCGCGCCGCGCCTGGTGCGCGTGCTCGAGCCGGTCATGCGCAACCTGTCGGACCCGCGCACCGACCTCGCGGGCTTCTTCTCCTCGCTCGAGCGCACCACCCGCACCGTTGCGCCGGTGGCCAAGACCTACGCGCGGACCTTCAAGGAGCAGGCCGACACGTTCGCCGCCATCGACGCCGACCCGGCATCGCTCAAGGCGACGATCTCCAAGAACCCGCCGACGCTCGACGTCTCGACGCGCTCGCTGCGCGTGCAGACGCCGTTCCTGCAGGACTCGGCGAAGTTCGGGCGCGATCTCAACGCCGCCGTGCAGGAGCTCAGGCCGACGCTGCCGGTGGTCAACAGCGCGCTGGAGATCGGCACGCCGGTCCAGCGCCGCTCGGTCGCGCTCAACAGCGATCTCCAGCAGGCCCTCGGCGCGCTTCGCGACCTGGCGACGGCGCCGACGACGAACGCCGCGCTGCTCGGCCTGACCGACACCGTCGCGACCCTGCAGCCGACGCTGCGCTACCTAGGACCGTTCGTCACCGTCTGCAACTACTGGAACTACTTCTGGACGCTGGCGGCCGAGCACCTCTCGGCGCGCATCGGCACGGGCTCGGCCGAGCGGGCCATGCTCAACACCCAGGGCAACCAGGCCAACTCGGTCGGCAGCCAGGGCGCCGTGCTGCCCGCCGCCGGGCTGCAGATCCGCGACGGCGACCCGCAGTTCATGCACTCGCCCGCGTACCCGAGCGCGATCACGTCCGACGGCGCGGCCGACTGCGAGGCCGGGCAGCAGGGCTACCCCAACGCGGCCAACAAGTTCACCGAGTTCAAGAACCCGAACTACCAGCACGTCGTCGAGGACCCCAACCACTCCGAGGGATCGCCGAGCGGGCCGACGTACCGGCGCCTCGACGACCAGGGCAAGGGCGACGGCCTCAACCCCGACCACGTCCCCGCGGGCGAGACCTTCTCCGCCCAGCCCGGCGGGAGCGGCGCGAAGGTGGCGACGCCATGAGACGCAACCAGCCGCGGCGCCTCAGCTTCTTCCAGGTCGGCGTGATCGCGATCGTGCTGCTGCTGCTCGTCACCTACTTCGGCTTCACGAAGGCGGTGCCGTTCCGCCACCACTACACGATCGGCGCGATGTTCAAGACGGCCAACAACATCAAGCCGGGGTCGGCGGTGCGCATCGCGGGCGTGAACGTGGGCAAGGTCACCGAGGTCAAGCTGCTGCACCCGGACGACCCGGCGGCCGAGGTCAAGATGCGCCTCGACAAGAAGGCGCTGCCGCTGCACGCGGACGCGACGTTCAAGATCCGCCCGCGCATCTTCCTCGAGGGCAACTTCTTCGTCGACATCCAGCCGGGGACGCCGAGCGCCCCAACCACCGGCGACGGCCATGTCTTCGCGGTCAACCAGACGTCGTCCCCCGTCCAGCTCGACCAGATCACGACCGCGCTGCCGTCGTTCACGCGCCGCGACCTGCAGCGCCTGCTGCAGGAGCTCTCCACCGGCCTGAGCCACGGCGGCGCCACCGGCTACAACCGCTCGATCAGGTACTGGGAGCCGGCGTACCGCAACGGCTCGATGGTCAGCGACGCGACGCTCGGCAAGGCCGAGCACGACCTCTCCGGCTACATCAAGAACGCCGGGCAGGTGGCGCGCGCCCTCGACCGCGAGCCGCCCCAGCTGCAGTCGCTCGTCGCCGACCTCAACACCACGGCGCACGCGTTCGCGGTGCGCGACGTGCAGCTCGAGCAGGCGATCGGCGAGCTGCCGCGCACGCTGGCGGCCGGCCTGCCCGCGCTGCGCGAGCTCAACGACTCGTTCCCGTCGGTGCGCCGCTTCGTGTCCGACTTCCGCCCGGCCACGCGGTCGTCGGGACCGGCCATCGACGCGACGTTGCCGCTCGTGCGTCAGGTGCGCGGGCTCGTCTCGCGGCCCGAGCTGCGCGGGCTCGTCGGCGACCTGCGCCCGACGGTGCCCGACCTCGCGCGCCTGAACAAGTCGACCGTGCCGCTCTACCAGCAGGTCAGCCTCGCCTCGAACTGCCAGAACGACGTGATCCTGCCGTGGAGCCACGACAAGATCGAGGACCCGACGTTCGCCGCGACCGGCCCGGTCTACCAGGAGTCGACCAAGCCGCTGCCGGGGCTGGCCGGCGAGAGCCGCTCGGGCGACGCCAACGGCCAGTGGTTCCGCGTCCTGCTCACCGGAGGCCAGTACGCCTACCCGATGGGCAACGGCCAGTTCCTGTTCAACGGCCGGCCGATCGAGGGCGTCAACCCGCCCATGCCGTCGGCGCGCCCGCCGCTGCGCCCCGACGTCCCGTGCGAGACGCAGTCGGCGCCCGACCTGCGCACCAACCCGCTGCCCCCGCCGCCCGGTCGCCGGGTCCAGGGCTCGAGCTCGCCGGCGGCCGTCGCCTACCGCGAGAAGGCGATGCAGGACGCGGTCAAGTGGCTGCGCCGGCAGATCGACAAGACGGGGGAGTCCGACCAGCTGCGCGCCGAGGACACGCCGCTGCGCCCGGGTGAGCTCTCACACCTCAGCGGGCTCGGCAAGCTCGGCCACTTCAAGGCGAAGGTGGCCAAGGGGCGATGATCCGGGCGATCCGCAAGCACGCGGGCGACTTCTTCCTGATCGTCGGGGTCGTCGCGGCAGCCGCCGGGTGCGGGGCGTACATCCTGGCCCACCAGCGGCTGCGCTTCCCGTGGGAGGCGACGCCGCTGACGCTCAAGGCGAGCTTCGCGACCGCCCAGGCGGTCACCCCCGGCCAGGGGCAGACCGTCCGCGTGTCCGGCGTGCGCATCGGCGACATCGCGCGCGTCGACCTCAAGGACGGCCGCGGGATCGTGACGATGGACGTCGATCCCGAGTACGCCGGCATGATCCACACGGACGCGTCCGCGCTCCTGCGCCCGAAGACCGGCCTGAAGGACATGTTCCTCGAGCTGCAGCCGGGCACATCGCGGGCGCCGGTGGTCAAGGACGGCTTCACGATCCCGATCGCGAACACGCTGCCCGACATCAACCCCGACGAGTTCTACGGGGCGCTGGACCGCGACACGCGCGACTACCTCAAGCTGCTCGTCGACGGCGCCGGCCAGGGCCTGAAGGGCCGCGGCGCCGACCTGCGCGATCTGCTGCGCCGCTTCGAGCCGACCCACCGCGACCTCGCGCGCTTCACCACCGCGGTCAACGAGCGGCGCGAGAACCTGCGCCGCCTCATCCACAACCTCAACGTCCTCAACGGCGAGCTGGCCGGCAAGAGCACCGACCTCACCGAGCTCGTCGACACGTCGTCGCATGTCTTCCGCGCATTCGCCCGCGAGCAGGGCGGCATCACGCGCGCGGTCGACCTGCTGCCCGGAGCGCTGCGCCAGACGACCTCGACGCTCGGCAAGGTCGAGACGTTCGCGCGCATCCTCGGGCCGGCGACCAGGGACCTGAGCCCGGTCGGCCCGGCGCTCAACAAGGCCAACAAGGCGGCCCTGCCCCTGGGCAAGGAGGCCACGCCGATCATCCGGACCGAGATCCGCCCGTTCGTGCGCGACTTCCGCCCGCTCGTGCGCGACCTCAAGCCGGCCTCGAACAACCTCGCCGACGCCACGCCGCAGCTGACGCGGTCCTTCACGGTCCTCAACCACCTCTTCAACCTGGTCGCCTTCAACCCCGACGGCCGCGAGGACCCGAGCAAGGCCAACCGCGACGAGGGCTACCTCTTCTGGCTCGCCTGGCTCAACCACAACGGCGCCTCGGCCTTCAGCAACTCCGACGCCAACGGCACGTTCCGCCCGGTGACGCTCGTCAGCACGTGCGAGACGCTCAAGGAATCGGTCGCCGAGACGCCGCTGGCCGCCTTCATCACGGGGTTCACCAACGTCATGACCGACGCCGGGGTCTGCGGGGCCCACTGATGCAGAAGCAGGCACCCACCTTCGGCCGGCTCCTCACGATGGTCCTCTTCGCGCTGTCGTGCTTCGGCCTGCTGCTCTTCCTGTGGCTGTCGTTCGGCGGCAGCGTCCCGCTCAAGCCGAAGGGCTACCGGATCCAGGTCTCCTTCCCGGAGGCGACGCAGCTCGGCGACTTCGCCGACGTGCGCACCGCCGGCGTCTCGGTGGGCAAGGTGCGGGGCAAGGAGCGCGACCCGGCGGGCAACCGCACGCTGGTCACCATCGAGCTCGACCGGCGCTTCGCCCCGCTGCGCTCCGACGCGCGGGCGATCCTGCGCCAGAAGACGCTGCTCGGCGAGACCTACGTCGAGCTCACGCCGGGCACCACGCATGCGCCGTTCCTGCCCGAGAACGGCCGGCTGAAGAACTCGCGCGTCGCCCACACCGTCGAGCTCGACGAGATCTTCCGCGCGTTCGATCCCGAGACGCGCCACAAGTTCCGGATCTGGCAGCAGGCGGCGGCGGTCGCGATCAACAACCGCGGTCCGGACCTCAACGACGCGCTGGGCAACCTGCCGCGCTTCGCGGCCGACACCACCGATGTCCTGGACGTCCTCAACGGGCAGTCGGCGGCCGTGCGGCGGCTGTTCCGCAACACCGGCGTGGTCTTCAACGCGCTGTCGCAGAACCAGCAGGCGCTGCGCGGTCTGATCGTCAACACCGACAAGGTCTTCAGCGCCACGCAGTCCCAGCAGAAGGCGCTCGCCCAGACGTTCTCGATCTTCCCGACGTTCCTGGACGAGTCGAAGGCGACGATGGCGCGGCTGCAGTCGTTCTCGACCGACACGCGGCCGCTCATCCGCGAGCTGCGCCCGGTGGCGCGCGACCTGCGCCCGACGCTGCGCGACGTGCGCGGCTTCGCCCCGGACCTGCGCTCGACGTTCCAGAACCTCGATCCGCTGATCACGGTCTCCAAGCGCGGCCTCCCGGCGCTGCGCGACACGCTGAAGGGCACGGGCCCGGTGCTCGAGCAGCTCACGCCGTTCCTGGGTCAGCTCAACCCGATCCTGCAGTGGCTGGAGTACAACCAGCACCTGGTGTCGGACTTCGTCGCCAACGGCGGCGGCGCGCTCTCGGACGTCGCGCCGATCAGCGACACCGAGAAGGCGGCGGGGGCCATCGGGCACTACCTGCGCCAGAACGGCCCGATCGGCCCGGAGACGGTGGCGATCTACAGCAGCCGGCCGGAGAGCGAGCGCGGCAACGCCTACCTCGGCGGCACGCAGATCGCCGGCCCGCTGCACGCCAGGTACAACATCTTCCCGAGCGTCGACTGCGCCAACACCACCATCGGCGAGTTCCAGCGGCCCGAGAAGCCGACCACCGACTCGCCGACCGACCCGGAAGCCGATCCGAACAACCCGAAGGTCGGCAAGGGCCCGAGCTGCTGGACGCAGCCGCTGCCGGGCGCGGCGGGACCGGGCTCCATCCCGCACATCCAGGCCAAGGACTACCTCAGCGCGTCGCCGCGCACGAAGTAAGCCCAGGGTAAGACGCTTCGGCCTCCGGCCGGCGATCATTCTGACTGGGCGGGGGCCGACCGGGCATCCTGCCGGCGGCCACCGGTCAGTAGGCGGCGGGAGAAGCCGGCCCCGGGCCGGCCGGCCGTCTCCTGAGCCTAGGCCACGTTGACGGCGCGCCGCGCCTGCGAGCCGACCGAATCGAGCAGCATGTCGGCCAGCCGGCTGTCGCCGCTGATCTCCAGGCCGCTGCGGTCGGCGTCCGGGCCGAGCGCCGCCAGCCACGCGGACTGGCTCCCCTTGACCGTCGCCTGGGCGCCTACGGCCGGCTCCTCGCGGAGCGTGACCTGCCCGCCCTCGACGGCGAGCGTGTACGCGCGGTCGTCGACGCGCAGCTCGAGCGTGCCGCCCGCGGGCGGCGGTGCAGACTCGATCAGGCCGACCGTGCAGCGGAAGACCGCGCCGACGTCGATCGCCTCGCCCTCGCGCGGCGAGCTCCACGCCCAGCTGTAGCCCCAGCGCGCGAGCGCGCCGATGACCGGCGCCAGCTCACGGGCACGGTCGGTCAGGCTGTACTCGACCCGGGGTGGTACCTCCCGGAAGCGCTGGCGCGTGAGCAGGCCGTCGGCCACCATCCGATTCAGGCGCGAACGAAGCTGCTCGGTGGAGATGCCGGGCAGGACGTGCTGCAGTTGCACGAACCGCC
Source organism: Actinomycetota bacterium (assembly GCA_005888335.1). The sequence continues at coordinate 14,553 of VAWY01000125.1, read as the reverse complement.
GCGCGCCCGCCAGCAGGTCGCGGACGATGAGCAGGGTCCACTTGTCGCCGACGAGATCCAGCGCCCGCGCGTCCGGCGACCACTGGTCGTAGGGATGTCGCTTAGGGGGTGGGACAACTGCCATGGGGACCTCCTGTCCCCCGGATGCCTAGGCCGGGCCGCCCTGCGCGTGCCGGGTCCATTTCCCGGTGGGAACCAGGGCAGCCTAACGCAGGGAACTCTTGCAGCGCTAGTCCGAAGAGGACATCCGTTCGATTCCGAGACGGTGACCGCCAGTTTCGGGGTATCCAGTCGTCTTAAGGGCATGGGCATCGTGGTCTCCCTCGACGCCCGGCGGCAGGGGCGCCCCTCGCGGGATGGTGCGCGCATCGAGCGTGCGCGGACCGCGTTCTACTTCGACCTTGCCGATCCGGGCACATATCTCGCCGCCGAGCGGGTCGATCGGCTGTTCGCCGGCATCGCGTGGCAGCCCGCGTCGCTGTCGGCGCTGCGCGCCGGATCCCGGAGCGCCGCAGTGCTCGACGACGACGCCGCCACCGCCCGCGCGGTGGCGCTGCGCATGCCGCTCGTCTGGCCCGAGCGCCATCCGGCTCCCCGCCTCGCGGCGATGCGCGCCGCGGCCTACGCCACCGAGCAGGGCCGCGGTGCGGCGTTCGTGCTGGCCGCCTCGCGCCTCGCTTTCTGCGGGGGCTTCGACCTCGACGATCCGGAGGTCCTGGCCGAGGCGGCCGCCGCGGCCGGGGTCGGCCTGCGCGAGTGCCTGCGGGCGGCGGGTGACGTCGCGCGCGACGCCGACATGGAGGCCGAGGCGCTGCGCCTCGCGGAGGCGGGGGCCAAGAGCCTGCCGGTCGTGCGCGTGGGGAGGCTGCTGTTCGCCGGTGAGCACCAGGTCGCCGCGGCGTCCGCCGCGTGGCGCAACCCCGCGCCGCTGCGCCGGCGCGCGTAGTCATCTGGTCACAGCATCTGCTTGAGTGCCGCGCCCGATGCGCCGAGCGATCGCCGCCGTCCTGCTGACCGCTGCCCTCGGCGGCGTCGGCGTCGCGGTCGCCCAGCTCGCCGGCGACGACGGGCGCATCGGGCCCGACCGCCGGCTGCTCGGCGACGGCCGGCTGCTGACGCCGTACGGCACGCTCGCGCCGCTGGGCAACTTCCCGACCGGCGGGCGCGTCACGCCCAACGGACGCTTCCTGTGGACGGTCTCGACCGGGCGCGGCCCCAACGACGTCCGGATCGTGTCGGTGCGCACGGGCAAGGTCGTGCAGGTCCTGCCGCTGCCGGGCGCGTCGGGCGGCCTGGCCATGGATCCGGTCCACCCGCTGGTCTACGTCTCGGGCGTCCACGACTCCCGCCACAAGCTCCAGCAGTCGCCGCGGGGCACGCCCGGGATCAACGGCGACGTCATCCACGTCTTCTCGTACAGCGCGCGCTACGGGGTCGCGAAGTTCGAGAAGGTGCTCGCGGTCCCGCCGCCCTCCGACGCCTCGCCGCCGCAGAGCTTCCCGAACACCACCACCAAGGTCGCCTGGCCGGACCGCCTCGCCGTCTCGCCCGACGGCGGCCGGCTGCTCGTGCCCCTCAACCTCGCCGATGCGGCGGCGATCGTCGACACCGACAGCGGCAAGGTGCGCTACGTCAAGACCGGCAACTACCCGTACGGCGCGGCCATCCTGCGCGACGGCAAGACCGGCCTCGTCTCCAACGAGACGACCGGCACGGTCTCGGTCATCGACCTCGACGCTGCCAAGAAGGTCAAGGACATCCAGGTCGGCGCCCACCTGTCGCATCCCGAGGCGATCGCGGTCGACCCCACGGCGCCGCGCGCCTACGTGGCCGTGACCAACTCCGATCAGGTCGCGGTGCTCGACACCAGCGCCCTGAGGGTCGAGCGCACGCTGTCGGTCGAGCACCCCGAGGGGCTCGGCGCGGCGCCGGTCGACGTGGCGGTCACGCCGGACGGCGGTCATCTGCTCGTGGCCGAGGAGGGCGCAGACGAGCTCGCCGTCTTCCGCCTCCCCGGCGGCCGGCTGCCGGGCGAGCCCCGCAAGCGCAAGCCGCACAAGCGCAAGCTCAAGCGCCCGCGGATCGTCGGCGGCGCGCGGATGACCGCCGCGCGCCAGGACGACACCTGGCACATCGTGGGGCGCATCCCGACAGCGGAGATGCCGATGGCCGTGGATGTCACGCCGGCCGCGGCCAACCCGTGCGGCATGCGGACCGCGGCGCAGCGCAGCCGGCGCGCGCGGCGGTGCATGAAGCTGCTCTACGTCAGCGGCAAGGGCCTGGGCACCGGCCCCAATCCCCAGGGCCCGCAGCCCACCACGCCCGACGACTCCGACGACTTCATCAACCGCACGCAGTACCTGCCGCTGATCAACGACGGCCAGGCCGGCGTGGCCGACTTCCCGACGGTCAAGGTGCTGGCCGCGCAGACGGCGACCGCCGAGCGCCAGATCGTCCCGACCAACGCGGTCGCCCAGCCACCCGCCGACACCCCGCTGCGCGCCGCAGGGCCGATCAAGCACGTCTTCTACATCGTGCGCGAGAACCGCACCTACGACCAGGTCATGGGCGACGACGAACGCGGCGACGGCGACCCGAAGCTGACGCTGTTCGGCGACGAGGTCACGCCCAACGCCCACGCGCTCGCGCGGCGCTTCCCGCTGCTCGACCACGTCTACGCCAACTCCGAGGCGTCGATCGACGGCCACTTCTGGACGGCGGCGGCCAAGGTCTCCGACTACGTCCACAAGGCGTGGTTCCAGAACTACGCCGCGCGCGGGCGGCCGTACGACTTCGGCGTCTACGCGGTCACCTGGCCGGCCAACGGGTTCCTCTTCGACCAGGCCGAGCGCCAGGGCATCTCCTACTTCAACTACGGCGAGGCGGTCGCCGGCGTCGTGCCGCTCCCCGACAAGGACCGCACCGGCGCCGACACGCAGCAGGTCACCAAGAAGCTCGCCAAGTCGGACCTCGGGCTCAACGGCTGCTATCCCAACGACTCGTCGATCGGGACCGACTCGATCACCGGCCAGCAGGTGTTCGACAGCAGCCCGCCCGCCGGCGCGCCGGTCGGCTCCGAGTCGCGGGCGGACTGCTTCGCGCGCCATCTCGCCGAGCAGGTCGCGACCGGTTCCGTGCCCGCGTTCAACTACCTGGTGCTGACCAACGACCACACGCAGACGCTGAGCGCCGGCGCGCGCACGCCGCGGGCGATGGTCGCCGACAACGACGAGGGGCTCGGGCGGATCGTCGACACGATCTCCAAGTCGCCGATCTGGAAGGAGTCCGCGATCTTCGTGATCGAGGACGACTCGCAGGACGGCGCCGACCACGTCGACGCGCACCGGATCCCGGCGTTCGTGATCTCCCCGTTCGCCAAGGCCGGCGCCGTCGTGCACACGCGCTACGACTTCCTGTCGGTCATCCGCTCGATGGAGCTGATCGTCGGGATGAAGCCGCTGGGCCTGTTCGACGCGCTGGCCACCCCGATGTACGACGCCTTCCAGGCCGAGCCGTCCAACGACGCGCCGTATGACGCGATCGCCGCCAGGGTGCCGCTGCTGGAGACCAACCCGAAGGGAACCGCCGGGGCCCGCGCCGCAGCGCGGCTGCCGCGGTGCCTGGACTGCATCCCGCAGCGCGAGATGGACGCCCTGCTGTGGAAGTCCGTGCACGGGCAGGACGCCGCCCCGCCGCCGCCCGGGCCCGACGCGGCCGGCGAGCGCGCCGCGGACCGCGACGGTCACAATCCGGCGTCATGGGAGTCTGGAAGTGGCGCCACCCGCTCCGCGCGGCCTACCGGCTGCTCGGCCGCCGCTACCCGCGCGCGATGCTGCTCGCCCAGTTCCAGCTGTCCTACCTGGTCGTGCTCGGCGGGGTCGGTCTGCTGCGCGTCTACCAGCCGATGTCGCCCGGGCAGCTGTGGACGATCGCGGCGGTCGCGGTCGGCCTCGTCGCGGTCGAGAACGCGTTCGCCGTCGCGATCGCCTTCAGGCTCGTCGGGCCCGCGGTCGCCTGGCTGCGCGGCCGGCGCGACCCGCGGTCGACGGTCGCCGCCTGGCGGGCGCTGACCGGCCTGCCGCGGAACTTCTTCGGCTACCGGCGCGCCTGGGCGATCGTCCTCAACCTCGTGCCGATCTCGGTGTTCATCGTCGTCCTGCTCGGCCTGCCGTGGTACTCGCTGTTCGCGCTGGTCGCCGGCTCGGGGGTCGTCCTGCTCTACGCGAGCACGCTGCGCTTCTTCGGCATGGAGCTGATCATGCGCCCGGTGCTGGCCGACGTGTCGCGCGCGCTGCCCGACGGCGCGGACCTCGGTCGCCCGCCGATCCCGCTGCGCCTCAAGCTGATGGCCGGTCTGCCGGCGATCAACATCATCACCGGCGTGGTCGTGGCCGGGCTGTCGACGACCGGCCAGGCCGGGCTCGACGACCTCGGCATCGACGTGCTGGTCGCGGTGGTCGTCGCCTTCACGATCTCGCTCGAGCTCACGATGCTGCTCTCGCGCTCGATCGTCGAGCCGATCGACGACCTGCGACGCGCGACCGACCGGGTCATCGCCGGCGACCTGGGCGCGCGCGTGAACGTGGTGAGCAACGATGAGACCGGTGCGCTCGCGGTCTCGTTCAACCAGATGGTGGCCGGCCTGCAGGAGCGCGAGAAGCTGCGCGACGCCTTCGGCACCTACGTCGACCCGCAGCTCGCCGAGCGGATCCTCGCCGAGGGCACGACGCTCGAGGGCGACGAGCTCGAGGTCAGCGTGCTGTTCCTCGATATCCGCGACTTCACGGCGTGGGCGGAGCGCTCGTCGGCGCGCGAGGTGGTCGGCACGCTCAACGAGTTCTACGAGCACGTCGTGCCGGTGCTCAGACGCCACGCCGGGCACGCCAACAAGTTCATCGGCGACGGGCTGCTCGGGGTCTTCGGCGCCCCCGACCGCCACGATGACCACGCGGATCGCGCGCTCGCCGCGGCGCTGGAGATCGCCGAGCTGGTGCGCCGCGAGTACGGCGACCGGCTGCGCATCGGGATCGGCGTGAACTCCGGGCCGGTGCTCGCCGGGACGATCGGCGGGGGCGGGCGGCTCGAGTTCACCGTCATCGGCGACGCCGTCAACACGGCGGCCCGGGTCGAGGCGGCCACGCGGCTGACCGGCGACGACGTGCTGGTCACGGGCGCGACCCGCGCCCTGCTGCGTCGCGAGCCGCCGTGCGAGTTCGCCGCGCGGACCGACGTCGAGCTCAAGGGCAAGAGCGAGCCGGTGCGGCTGTGGGCGTGCACGCCGGTCTCCGCGGCGCTGGCAACGGCGAAGCCGTTGCCATGATGCTGAGCATGCCCAAAGTCCTCTATGAGAAGCGCGACCGCATCGCCTACGTCACGCTCAACCGGCCCGAGGCCCGCAACGCGATCGACCCCGAGACCCAGGAGCTGCTCGTCGAGACGTGGACCGACTTCCGCGACGACGACGCGGTCGATGTGGCCATCCTCACCGGCGCGGGCGAGGCGTTCTGCGCCGGCGCGGACCTGAAGACGTACATCCCGCCGATCATCCGGGGCGAGCGGCGGATCCGCGACATCGTCGACCTCGGCTTCGGCGGCTTCACCCGCGGGCTGCACAAGATCACCAAGCCGATCATCGGGGCGGTCAACGGCTGGGCGCTCGCCGGCGGGCTCGAGCAGGCACTGGCCTGCGACATCCGGATCGCCTCCGAGCGCGCGATGTTCGGCTCGTTCGAGGCGCGCCGCGGCTACCACCACGGCGACGGCGGGATCGTGCGGCTCGTCAACGCCTGCGGCGTGGGCGTGGCCTCGCACCTGCTGCTCACCGCCGAGCCGATCGACGCCCGGCAGGCGCTGCAGTGGAACCTGGTCACCAAGGTCGTCGCGCACGACCGGCTGATGGAGGAGGCCGAGCTCGTCGCGCGTCAGATCCTGCGCAACTCGCAGCGCGCGGTGCGCAGCGCCAAGGAGACGATCCAGGAGGTCGTCGGCCAGGACCTCGACGCGCAGCTGCGGATCGAGGCGTGGAACGCGTACACGTGCGCGGACGCCGAGGAGACGCTCGGGCTGCTGCAGCGCTTCTACGACAAGAGCGACGCGGGCCGCGCGGGGTCGCACGAGACCGCGCTGGCCTGAGACGGGACCGCGGGAGGGGCGGCGCCCGTACTACGGGCATGCGATCCCCAGCCACAGCCGCCCTCCTGCTCCTCGTCCTCGCCGCGTCTCCCGCGGCTGCCCGCGCCGACGGGCTGCCGGTGCTGGGGATCGACGCCGGGCCCAGCGGGGTCGCGCGCGGAGGGATCCGCTACGTGACGCTGGGCAACGGCGCCCGCAGCACGATGGTCGCCGCCGTGCGCCGCGAGGGCGGGCAGGTCCTGCGCGCGGCGGCGCTGCGCGGCGCGTTCACGGTCCCCGCGGTCGCGCTCGACGGCTCGGCGAGCGGGCTGTCGGCCGACGGGCGCACGCTTGTGCTCATCCGGCCGCGCGCGGCGTTCCCGCAGGCGCGCACCGTCCTGGCGATCCTCGCCGTGCCGGAGCTGCGCGTACGCCGGGTCCTGCGGCTGCGCGGCGACTTCAGCCTCGACGCGATCGCTCCGGACGGCCGGTCGCTGTACCTCATCCAGTACGTCTCGCGCACCGACGCGACGCGCTACGTCGTGCGCGCCTACGACCTGGCCGCCCGCCGTCTCGTACGCGCGCCGGTCGTCGACCCGCGCGAGCGCGGCGAGAAGATGCGCGGGCTGCCGCTGACGCGCGCGGCGAGCGCCGACGGCCGCTGGGCGTACACGCTCTACGACGGCGGCGGCGGCGCGCCGTTCATCCACGCGCTCGACACGCGGGCGCGCACGGCGGTCTGTGTCGACCTGCCGCAGCTGGCCGCCCGCCCGGATCTCGCCTCGCTGCGCCTCCTGGTACGGCGCCACGCGCTCACGGTGGTGAGCCCGCGTGGGCCGGTCGTTCAGGTCGACGCGCGGACGTTCGCGGTCAGCCGCCCGGCGGCGGCGAAGCGCGCGGCACGGCCGGCCGGCGCACGCGGCGCGGGCTTCCCGTGGGCGCCGGTGATCGGCGTGGCGGCGGGAGTCCTCGCCGCCGGCGCGCTGCGCCGGCGGCGACGGGTCGCGGTCGCTGCGCTCAGGGCTCGATGAGCCCGGCGCAGATCACCGCGTCCCAAGCCTCCTCGTCATCGACCGACGCGGCCAGCCGGGCCACATGGCCCATCATCGGCCAGGCCTCGCCGGCCTCGTCAGCCAGCTCTGCAACATCCGGTCGTGGGACTACTTCCTCGTACGACCGGTCGTACATCGCGGGGTGTGCACCCAGCACGGCGATGGACGGATCCATCGGGCCTCCCTTCGATGGCTCTCCTCCGGACCGGGGCCGATGCTACGCGCCATCCCCCCGGGGGAGTCAAGGCTTCGGGGAAAGATTTACCCTGCTTTGACATGCCCGCTTTGGCCGACCTCACCCTCACCGACGACGATGGCCGCGACGTCGCGTTGCGGGACCTGTGGGCCGAGCGCCCGGTGGCCCTGGTCTTCCTGCGCCACTACGGCTGACTGCACTGCCGCGCCCAGGCCGTGCAGTTGCACGACCACCGCGATCGCTTCGACGGGAGGCTGTGGCTCGTCGGGATGGGCACGCCGGCGCACGCGCGCGCGTTCAAGGACGAGACCGGCGTGACGTTCCCGGTCCTCGTCTCGCCCGACAAGGCGGCCTACAAGGCGATGGACCTGCGTCGCGGGAGCACGCGCGACGTCTTCTCGCCGCGCGCGCTCGGGGCCACGCTCGGCCGCCTGCGCCATGCGCCCGCGAAGCTCCCCGAGCAGGACTGGCACCAGCTCGGCGGGACGTTCGTGATCGGGCCAGGCGGCGAGGTCGTCTTCGCGCACCGGGCCGGCCATCCCGGCGACGAGCCGGACGTCGAGGCGGTCGCCGCCGCCCTGCAGTAGCTTGCGCCGCCATGGCGACCGAGGCGCCCACGCGACTGCACGGCGGGCGGCTCGTCGCGCGGCGGCTCAAGGCGCGCGGCGTGACGAAGCTCTTCACGCTCTCGGGCGGCCACCTGTTCTCGATCTACGACGGCTGCCGTGAGGAGGGGATCGACCTCGTCGACACCCGCCACGAGCAGGCCGCGGCCTTCGCCGCCGAGGGCTGGGCGAAGGTGACCCGCGAGCCGGGCGTGGCCGCGCTGACCGCCGGGCCCGGCGTGACCAACGGGATGAGCGCGATGGCGGGCGCGCTGCACAACCGCTCGCCGATGGTCGTCCTCGGCGGGCGCGCGCCGGCGATGCGCTGGGGCCAGGGCTCGTTGCAGGAGATCGACCACGTCCCGTTCGTCGCCCCGGTGACCAAGCTGGCGCGCACGCCCGCGTCGACGGCGGACATCCCCGCGGCGCTCGACGAGGCGTTCGCCGCCGCGCTCACGCCCCACTACGGCCCCACGTTCGTCGACTTCTCGCTCGACCACGTCTTCTCGGAGCTCGACGCCGAGCCCGAGCCGGCGATCGGGGTCCCCGAGCCCGGCGAGGGGCCGGCGGCCGACGTCGAGCGCGCGGTCGCGTTGCTGCGTGGCGCCAAGCGCCCGGTCCTCATGGCCGGCACGAACCTCTACTGGGGCCGCGGCGAGCGCGAGCTGCTGGCGCTCGTCGAGCAGCTGCGCATCCCGGTGTTCCTCAACGGCCAGGCGCGCGGGTGCGTGCCCGCCGACCACGAGCTGTTCTTCTCGCGCGCGCGGTCGCAGGGGTTGAAGGGCGCCGACGTGGCGCTCGTCATCGGCGTGCCGATGGACTTCCGGCTCGGCTTCGGCGGGTCCTTCGGCGACGAGACGCAGCTGGTCGCCATCGATGTCGCGCCGCCCCAGCGCCCGCACCCGCGCCCGGTCGCCGCCGAGGCCTACGGCGCGCTGCCCGCGACGCTGCGCGCGCTGCGCGAGGGCGTCGGCGGGGAGCTCGACACGGCGGCCTGGGCCGCCGACCTGCGGGCCGGGGAGGACGAGCGGCGCGCGGCGGAGCGCGCCGAGCTCGACGACGACCGCGCGCCGCTGCACCCCATGCGCGTCTACCGCGAGCTGGCCGACGTCGTCGACCGCGGGACGATCGTCATCGGCGACGGCGGCGACTTCGTCTCGTACGCCGGGCGCGTCTTCGACTCCTACGAGCCCGGCTGCTGGCTGGACCCCGGGCCCTACGGCTGCCTCGGGGCTGGGCCGGGCTACGCCCTGGCGGCCAAGCTGGCGCGCCCCGACCGGCCGGTCCTGCTGCTGCTCGGCGATGGCGCGTTCGGCTTCTCGGGGATGGAGTTCGACACGCTCGCGCGCCACGACGTGCCGGTCGTCGCGGTCATGGGCAACAACGGCATCTGGGGACTCGAGAAGCACCCGATGGAGTTCCTCTACGGCTACTCCGTCGCCGCCGACCTGCGCCCCGAGACGCGCTACGACGAGATGGTCGCCGCGCTCGGCGGCCACGGCGAGCTGGTGCGCACACCCGCCGAGCTGCGGCCGGCGCTCGAGCGCGCGTTCGCCAGCGGGCGCCCGGCGCTGGTCAACGTCCTGACCGATCCGAGCGTCGCCTATCCGCGCCGCTCGAACCTCGCGTAGCGGGTAGCGGCGCTTCGCGCGCTGACCTTGCGAGTTCCACGTCAGCCCACGACGGGCCGGAACGGCAGTGGGAACTCGGTACCCAAAAGCGGAAGCCGCCCGAAGGCGGCTTCCGGGTGGCCCCGACAGGACGGGCAGGGGTACGTGCCATGTTGGGGCCGATGGGGTGGCCCGGGCGGCGGGAGGCGCCGATTCGATGCGGCTACGCCCGGACCTATGAAGCCGGGAAGTGGGGGGATGGGCTTTGGGCACACCCCCTTCGGACCCGGCGCGCAGAGCATCGCGCAAACGCGCTCGTTCGGCAACCGAACAGACGTCTAGGACCCGTCCAGAGCGGGGGATATTTCTACCCAACAGCGGCAATCGCCGCGCCGCGCAGGATGTCGTGCTCGGAAATTTCGACGCTTTGCAGCCCGAAAAGGCGAAGCGCCTCGATCAGCAGCACGCATCCGGCGACGATCGTGGGCGCGCGATCGGGGTGCAGGCCGGTCACCTTCCGGCGCTCGGCGAGGGGCATCTGGGCCAGCCGGGCGAGCAGTTCCTCGATGCGCCCGCGCATCAGCGTGTGCCCGTGCACGCGCTCGGGGTCGTACGGATCGAGCTCGAGGTCGATGGCGGCCAGCGACGTCGCCGTGCCCGCCACGGCGATCGCGCGGTCGACCGCGGCGCGGACATCGTCGGGCACGGCGGCCGCGTAGACGGCGCGCACGTCGTCGGCCAGCGCCTCGAGCTCCTCGTGACGGGGTGGGTCGCTCTTGATGTGGCGTTCGGTCTGGCGCACGACGCCGGCCTGCGTGGAGACGTGGAAGTCCATCCGGCGGCCGTGGCCCTCGACGAGCTCGGTCGAGCCGCCCCCGATGTCGATGACCACGACCGCGGTCGGGTCGTCGGGGTCGCGCTCGCTCGTCGCGCCGAGGAACGTGAGCCGCGCCTCCTCGTCGCCGGCGAGGACCTGGGCGCGCAGCCCGAACCGGCTTGCCACCTCGTCGACGAACGCGGGGCCGTTGGCTGCGTCCCGGACTGCGCTGGTCAGGACGGCGACGTCGCGCTCGGTGCGCAGGGCGTCGAGGCGCTCGCGGTACTGCGTCAGCGCGTCGCGGACGCGGTCCATCGCCTCGTCGGCAAGCCGGCCGGTCGCGTCGACGCCCTGCCCGAGTCGCGTGACGATGCTCTCGCGGTCGAGCACGGTCACGCCCTCCGGCGCGACGTCGGCGGCCAGCAGCCGCGTCGAGTTCGTTCCGATGTCGACGACGCCGACGCGCATCAGGCGGCCGGGTGCGGCATCGGCTCGGCGGCCAGCGCGGCGAGCAGGTTGTCGACGGCCAGGTCGGCCATCCGCGCGCGCGTGGAGTGCGTCGCCGAGCCGATGTGAGGGACGACGAGCAGGTGGGGTGCGGCGAGCAGGGGGTCGCTTGCCGGCAGGGGCTCGGGGTCGGTCACGTCGAGCGCGGCGCCGGCGATCGCGCCGCGGTGCAGCGCATCGGCGAGCGCGGCCTGGTCGACCACGCCGCCGCGGCTTGTGTTGACGAGGATCGCGGTGGGCTTCATGCGCTCGAGGGCATCGGCATCGATGAGGTGACGGGTGCGCTCGGTCAGCGGCACGTGCAGCGTGACGAAGTCCGCCGTTTCGAGCAGTGCGGTGAGCTCCGTGTCGCGCGTCGTGACGATGCGCATGTCGAAGCCTTGCGCCCGCCGCGCGACCGCCTGCCCGATGCGCCCGTAACCGACGATGCCGAGCGTCGCGCCGTGGACGTCGGCGCCGAGGTGCGCCGCCGGCTCCCACGTGCGCCACTTGCCGGCGGGGATCGCCGCCGCCGCCTCGAGCAGCCGGCGCGCGGCGGCGAGCAGGAGGGCGAAGGCCAGGTCCGCGGTGGCCTCGGTCAGCACGCCGGGCGTGCTGCCGACCGGGATGCCGCGCCGGCGGCAGGCCTCGAGGTCGACATTGTCGGTGCCCACGGCCATGACCGCGATGGCGCGCAGGCGCGGCGCGGCGTCGAGCAGCGCGTCGTCGACCCTGTCGGTCAGGAGGCACAGCAGACCCTCGGCGTCGCGGGCCAGCTCGCGCAGGCGGTCGGGCGGCGGGGGCAGCTCGCCCGGCCAGACGTCGAGGTCGTGGCCGGCGGCGGCAAGGCGATCGAGCGCCGGGAACGGCAGGCGGCGGGTGATCAGGACGCGGGCCACGGGTAGTGTCCGGCGCATGATGCGTGACGAAGGCGCCGATCGCGTCGGCCATGGGGAGGCGTCGCTGGGCGAGGCGCAGGCCGCCAACCCGCCCGACGACCCCGAGATGCTCTACGACGACGCTCCCGAGCTCGACACCGACGTCGACTACGAGGGCGAGGATCCCTCGCCGCCGGAGGAGCGCGGCAACGAGGATCCGGCGCCCAACGCCCCGTGATGTAGCGCCCGATCCGGCGCCCGCCCGCTTCGCGCCTCCGGTTCCGATTGCTATCATTGAGTGTCCGCCGCGGGGTGGAGCAGTCTGGTAGCTCGTCGGGCTCATAACCCGAAGGTCGCGGGTTCGAATCCCGCCCCCGCTATCCGCCGGCGACGATGGTGACAGCACCGCCGTTGACGGCCGAAAGCCCCGCTACGGCGGGGCTTTCGTCGCTTAACGGCGTTCCCGCGGGAACGTTTCTCGC
>VAWY01000125.1:0-2237 GCA_005888335.1 Actinomycetota bacterium | reverse complement strand
CGGGACGGCTCTTCGTCCGCGCGGAAAGCGCCGGGCGCGAGACCTGGTACGGGTCTTGGCGCGTTGGCGGTCGGCGGGTCAAGCGCCGGCTGGGGCTCAAGCGCCGCCCGGGGACGGCCGACGGCCTGACCCGCAGCCAAGCGAGGCGGAGCTCCGCCGCCGTATGGCGAGCGACGTGATCGTCGCGGGCGCCGCCCGCCGGACAGTGGGGGAGGCCGGCGCCGCCTACATCGACCACCTCGAGCACGTCATGGAGCGCAAGCGCACCACGATCGCCGACTACCGCGGCGACCTGCGCAAGCACCTGGCGCCCTTCTTCGGCGGCCGCCCGCTCGACAAGCTCGACCGCGCCCGGGTCGAGAGCTACCTCCTCGCCAAGAAACGCGAGGGACTCTCAGCCAAGACGATCCAGAACCACCTCAACTTCCTCAACGGGCTCTTCGTCTTCGCGATCAAACGCGAGTGGGCAACGGCCAACCCCGTTGCGCTCGTCGACCGCCCAAAGGCGCCGCGCTCGGCGCACCGGCGGATGCGCTTCCTCTCGATGGGCATCGCGGCGCGCCGTCGAGCTCTTCGTCCCATGTCGCTCAAGTCGCGCGAGCGCCGTGAGCACCCCCCGGGCGAATACGCGTCGACGATGCACCGGCGGTGCCACTGTGTCTCTCTACGACGCGGGGGCTCGCATGGGGGCGCCGGGCCGCCTGCACGGCGGAGTCATGATGGCGTTCTTCGACGAGGCTCTGGGCTTGGTCTGCCTGCACCTCGGCGCCGAAACGATGACGGCCGGCCTGACCGTCGACTTCCGGGCGCCCGTCGACGTCGGAGCCACGCTCGAGCTGCGCGCCTGGGTCGAACGTCGTGAGGGCCGCAAGTGGTGCATGCGCGGCGAGGCGTACGACGGCGACCGCCCGCGGGCTGTGGATCGACGTCCGCCCCGCAAACGGGCAACGACCGCGCGGCTAAAGCCGTCTGCGATCGCCGCCTGCGAAGCACGCCGATTCTGGTCGAGGCCACGCCCTTGGACGGCTACACCGTGCGCGTGCGCTTCGAGGACGGCGTGGGCGCGGACGTCGACCTCTCGTACCTCGTCGACTACGGCGGCGTCTTCAAGCCTCTCAGCGACCCTGGGTTCTTCCGCCACCTGAGCAGGATCACCGCGTGCCCGCCGACCGTGCGGGGTCGGGCGACTGAGGTCGATGAGCGCGAGCAAGCGGCGACGGGGACGAGCTCTCGCTTGACGTGCATGGTGGCGTCCACCGGCAGTGACGGCGCGACGCCATCGCCGTCGATCGCGTGCTCAGCTCCGATCACGAAGCGCTCGGGCGCCCCGAACGCCGCCCGGTTCACGGGATTGCGCCGGCTCGGCGCCCTCGGAAGCCGTCCCGTGGTTCCCATGTGGTTCCAATTTGAGAAGAACCACCCCCTCGCCAACCCGAGAAATCTCTCGCAAATTCCGGCAACTCGACCCAACCCGACCCGCGTGCCGTCACCTCATAACCCGAAGGCCGCGGGTTCGAATCCCGCCTCCGCTATCCGCCGGCCGCTTTAACGGCGTTCCCGCGGGAACGTTTCTCGCGGCGCTCCAACCGACGGTGAAATGAGCCGGCTCGCGGGTGCAGGATCAGGGCGCAGGACCAACTTGCGTGCCTAGCGGCCGCGATACGCGACGGCGCGGTGGCGGATGGCGCGGACGATCACGAGCGTCCGTGCGCCGCCCCCGATCGTGAAGAGGACGCGGTAGTTGCCGACGCGGGCCGACCAGAGGCCACGCAGGCGGCCGACGAGCTCCTTGCCGGCGCCCTCGGGATCTGCCTGGATCGCGCTGAGCGTCTCGACGACCGCTTCCTGGACGGGGCGCGGGAGGGCGGCGAGATTGCGGCTGGCGCGGCGGGTGAGCCGAAGCTCAGCCAAGCCCGAGGTCGCGCTTGACCTCGTCGAGCGTTTGCAGGCGTCCGGCGGAGACGTCCTGCTCGCTCTCGGCGAGCGCGGCCATCGTGTCCTCGTCCTCGAGCACCGCGAGGCTCTCCATCACGGCCTCGTACTCCTCGGCGGCGAGGACGACCGCGCTCGGGCGGCCGTTGCGTGTGATCACGACGTGCTCGTGGCGGCGCTGGACGTCGTCGAGCAGCTCGCTCAGACGCCCGCGCGCTTCAGTGAAGGGGACGACTCGGGCCACGAGGCGACTGTACAGGGTTCTGTACAGCAGCGAGGATGGTGGCGTCGCGGTCATGAGGTCC
>VAWY01000068.1 GCA_005888335.1 Actinomycetota bacterium | reverse complement strand
TCGGACGTCCGGCAGTCCCCCGTCGGAGCGACGATGTCGCCGATGATCGGATCCGTCGCCGGGCCGTTGGGGTCGCCGGTCCCGCTGCCCGGCCCGAGCGAGTTGGGAGCTCCGCCGTACGTGATCGTCTGACGTGGATCGTGCCGTTGGGGTGCGCGGGGAAGCTCTGCGACCCGTCGCCCGGCGTCGCCGGCGCGTAGGCGGGCGTCGAGCCGTCGCGGAATCCGCGCGCCGTGTACGTGAGCACGTAGTAGCCGTGCTGCGCGAACCAATGGCTGTTCCAGCCCGCCTTGTCGGCGCCGTCGCCGTCGCTGGTCAGCGACTCCCACTCGCGCTTGTTGTTGCCGAAGCCGTGCAACATGATCATCAGCGGGTGGCGCGCGCCGGTGGCGCGCATCGGCAGCGTCAGGTCGACGTCGAGCGTCGAGCCGTCGAAGCTCGGCACGTCCCCCGAGCAGATCTGCAGGTCGCCGTACGTCGGACACGGGGGCGTGAACGCGCTCGGCAGCGTGGTCGCGCCCGCGGGCGCCGCCGCGACGAGTGCCGTCAGCACCGCGACGGCGAACGCTCTCCCCCTCCGCATCGCCGGCAAGGTACTCCTGGCCGCGAGCGTTCACAAATGGGAACCGTCAGCCCAGCTCGGCCTGCTTGGCACCGGCGTCGAACCCGTGCAGGCGGGCCAGGTTCTCGCCGAGGATCTTGCGCTTCGCCTGCTCGGTCAGCGGCGGATAGCCGCGCTCCTCGACGAGGTCGCGCGGCAGCTCGAAGTTCCAGAACTCCTGGAGCGCCCACCGCGGGTGCCAGATCGGGGACTCGCCGCCGTAGACGATCTTGTCCTCGCCGCACCACCAGAGCATCTTGCCGAGGATCTCCGCGAAGACCCGCGGCTGGCGGGCGATGAAGTTGACCGTCGCGGCGATCGACGCGTAGAGGTTGGGATAGCGGACGATCTGCCACAGGACCTCGTCGAGCCAGGGCAGGCCGACGTGGAAGATCACGAAGTTGATGTCCGGGAAGTTGGCCGCCGCGCCGTCCATGTCGAACGTGCGCGTGTGCTCGATCGGCTGCGGCCCGAGCGGCACGCCCTTGTGGACGCCGATGAGGTTGACGCCCAGCTCCTGCGCCTGCTCGAAGACCGGGTAGGCGACGCGCGGGTCGTCCATCCGCCACGGGAAGGGCTGCCCGTAGTCGTAGCGCACGTTGTAGAACTTGAACGCCTTTGCGCCGTGGTCCTCGACCTGGCGCTTCATCAGGTCGAGCGCCTTCTTGCCCTCGAGCGGGTTGACCGAGCCCCAGAACACCGCGCGGTCGGGGTGCTTGGCGGCCATCTCCGCGCACTTCTCCCATGGCGAGAGGCCGTCGCGGAACAGGTCGGTCAGCGGCAGCGGCATTGCGGCGATCATGTCCGTGTCGGACTGCTCGATGACCATCTCGTAGACCTCGTCGACCGACCACTCGCGCAGGTACTCCTCGGGCGACATCACGCGCTCGCCCTCCTTGGTGAGCAGCGTGTGGAAGGCGTAGAGGTGCTGGCGGAACATCTCGCCGGGCGTGCCGAGGACGTTCGACGCGTCGAAATTGAAGATGTGGCAGACGCCGTCGAAGACGAACGCCGGCACCTTGCGCTCGCGCCCGGCCGCTCCGGCCGGCGCGCTCTGCACCGTGGTCATCGCTCAGCTCCTGTGCTCTCGCGGAGTCGCCGCTCGCGGTAGGGCAAGAGCTCGTCGAGCGGCAGGACGAGCTTCTCGCGCGCCGAGTCGGACAGGCGGTCCATCGTCCAGACCGGGTCCCAGACGACCTGGACGTCGACGCTCTCGACGCCCTCGAGGCGCCTGAGCCGGTCGGGGATCGCGTCGGACATCGTCGCGACGAACGGGCACCACCCGCTGGTCAGCACGAGGTCGACCTCGACGTGCGAGCCGTCAACGCGGACGTCCTCGACGATCCCCATGTCGACGACGCTCACCCCGCGCTCGGCGCAGCACGGGTCGTGGACGTCGCGCAATGCGTCGAGGATCGCATCACGATCCGTCATGGCTCGCGCGAACGAAGTTCGCGCATTGTCAATACCGCCGAAGGCGGTCATTACACGCCCTCCTTGTCGACGTCGATGGCGATGCGAAAGCCGGTGGTCGCGGTTGCGCGGCCCGGGTCGGCGTCGAGCGCGCGCGCCGCCCGGACGCCCCAGGCGTGGTCGAGGTAGCAGCCACCGCGCACCGTGCGCCACGCGCCGTCGCCGGCGCGGTCGCTGACCCACTCCCAGACGTTGCCGGCGAGCTGCTCGGCTCCGAGCGGGCTCGCGCCCTGCGGATGGGCGGTCACCGGCACGGTCCACCCCCACCCGGACTCGGCGCATGCGCAGCGGCCGAGGTCGAAGCTGTCGCCCCACGGCCACGCGCGCCCGTCGTCCCCGCGGGCGACGGCCTCCCACTCGTCGCCGGTGGGCAGCCGCACGCGGCGGCCGAGCGCGCGGGCGGCCCAGGCGCAGAAGGCGAGCGCGTCGTCGTAGGCCAGCCCGGTCGCCGGGTGGTCGGCGAGCGCGTCGTCGGCGAGCCGGGCCGCCCCGTGCCCCGCCCCGATGCGGTGGCAGCTGTCCTCGACGAACCGGCGCACCTGCGCGCCCGTCACCGGCCACCGGCCGAGCAGCACCGGACCCAGCCGGACGATCCGCCTGTCCGCTCCCTCGCCGAGCCGGTACTCCCCGGCGGGGAGCAGGACGCAGGCGTCCAGCGCGGGCATGGTCGAGCTCACTCCCTCGGCTCCTCGCGCCTATCGTGCCACGCGACGCACGGAGCGTTCCAGCGACTTCGGCGCGGGCGCCCGGACCGACCGTTTATCGCCTCCGGAGCCGGATAGAAGGACGTTGACGCGCACCAGGAAGGAGGGTCGTGATGGCGACTGCGAAGCAGACACGAGCCGCCCGCGAGAACGTCAAGAAGGCGCAGAAGGCGGCGACGAAGAAGCGGACGATCGCTTCGCTGCCGAAGAGCACTCGGCGAGGCCTCCAGGAGCAGGCCAGGCGTGGCCGCGAGCGCGGCGGCGAGGCCGGGCACGCGCTGGAGGACCGCAACCGGCAGCAGCTCTACGAGATCGCGAAGAAAGAAGGGATCCCCGGGCGGTCCAAGATGGGCAAGTGGGAGCTCATCGACGCGATTCGCGAGCGGCGCTGAGCACGACAGCGGTCCGAGCCGTCGGGCGCCGGGCGTACTGTTCCTCATCGCGCTCGGGCTGCTCACCCGCGGATGGCGTGGCGGGGGGCCGCGGTATGGGTCGTCGCCGACGGGTTCGTCAAGGCCGCCCTGTTCATCATCGTCGCGATCGTCCAGCACCGCTACGACCGCCTCGGCGAGGGCCGGCTGCACGGCGCCGCGCGGCGTCTGTGGCCGCTCGGGGCGGTGTTCGCGCTCGGGGCGTTGACCATCGCCTCGCTCCCGCCGACCGGCTCGTTCCTGGGCCGCTCGCTCGTGGAGGACGCAGCCCCGCAGATCCACGCGTCAATCCAGACTCACGTCCTTTCCACGCCTCGATCCTCCCCGGCCCATCGCGCGCTCCGGATCCACCCAGACAACGCGGCCGGCGAGGATCGTGGCAGCGACCAGGGGAACACCCGGCCGGTAGATGAGGTGGACGTGGGAGGGGGCGTCGAGGACGACCGCGTCGGCCCGCGCGTCGGGAGAGAGTCGGCCCACGTCGGTGCGGCGCAGGGCGCGCGCTCCGCCGAGCGTCGCGGCGCCAACCGCCTCGTCCGCCGTCATGCGCATGTCGCGAACCGCCAGCGCGATGCAGAACGCCATCGACGTCGTGTAGCTCGAGCCGGGGTTGCAGTTGGTGGCGAGCGCGACGGTGGCCCCGGCGTCGAGCACGCGCCGCGCGTCGGGGTACGGCTGGCGGGTGGAGAAGTCGGTGGCCGGCAGGAACGTCGCGACCGTCTCGCCGGCGCCGAGCGCCTCGACATCGGCGCCATCCAGGTATGTGCAGTGGTCGACCGAGGCGGCGCCGAGCTCTACGGCGAGCTGCACGCCCGGCCCCGGGCCGAGCTGGTTGCCGTGCACCCGCAGGCCGAGCCCGGCGGCGGACCCGGCAGCCAGCACGGCGCGCGACTGGTCGGCGTCGAACGCCCCCTCTTCGCAGAACACGTCGATCCAGCGGGCGTGCGGCGCGCAGGCGGCGAGCATCTCCGTGCACACGAGCTCCACGTACGCGTCGGCGCGGTGCTCGTACTCGGGCGGCACGACGTGGGCACCGAGGAACGTGACGTCGTCGGTCAGCTCGGCCGCGATCGCGCAGCAGCGCTCCTCGGCGACGACGTCGAGCCCGTAGCCGGACTTGATCTCGAGATGCGTGATCCCGGCGCGCAAGGCTTCGCGGCGGCGCGCGGTGGCGGCGTCCGCGAGCTCGCCGCTCGCGGCGGCGCGCGTCGCGCGCACGGTGGCGTGGATGCCGCCGGCGACGTACGGTGCGCCCGCCATTCGCGCCGCGAACTCGTCGCCCCGGTCGCCGGCGAAGACCAGATGGGTGTGGCTGTCGACGAAGCCGGGGATCACGCAGCGTCCGGCAGCGTCGATCCGCTCGTCGGCCGCTGCGCCCGCGCGCTCGATCGCCGCCACGTGGTCGCCGTCGACCACCAGCGCGGCATCGCGGACGAGGCCGAGGGGGCCTTCACCGACCGCGGGGTCGTTCGTGATCAGCAGGCCGACGTTGTCGACGACGAGCGTGCTCATGGCGCGAGCGCCGCCCGCAGCTCCCCGGCGACGTCGAGCGCGACGTGGTCGCCGTCGCGTACGATCCATCGTCCGCCGACCATCACGTCGCGCACCTCGCCGCCGCCCGCGGCGAACACGGTGGCGGCGACGGCGTGCCCGGGCGGGGTGCCCGCGAGGCGGACGCTGTCGAGCCCGACGGTGATCAGGTCGGCGAGCGCGCCCGGGTCCAGACGCCCGCCCTCCGGCCAGCCGAGGGAGGCGTAGCCGTTCGCCGTGGCGGCGCGGAGGAGGTCCGCAGGGCGATGGAGACCGCGCGCGCCGGAGGCCAGCCGCTCGTCGAGCTCGACCGCCCGCGCCTCCTCGAACAGGTCGATGACGGCCTGCGAGTCGCTGCCGAGCGCCAGCCGCGCACCGGCGTCGCGGAGGCGACGGGCCGGACCGATGCCGTCGCCGAGGTCGCGCTCGGTAGTCGGGCAGAGGCAGACGCACGCCGGGCCCAACAGCGCGACGTCGGCGTCGGTCAAGTGGGTCGCGTGGACCGCGGTGAAGCGCTCCGACATCGCGCCGGCGTCGGCGAGCACGGCGGTCGGCGTGGCACCGTGCTCGGCGAGGCACGCTTCGTTCTCGGCCCGCTGCTCGGAGACGTGTGCGTGCAGCGGACGGTTGCCCGCCCACGCGCCCACCGTGCGCGCCGACCGGGCGTCGACGGCCCGCACGCTGTGGATCGCCGCGCCGACGCGCAGCTGCGGTCCGTCGCCAAGCGCGTCGACACGCTCGGCCCACGCCTCCGCGTCGGCGTCGCGGAAGCGCTCGATCCCGCCGCGCAGGTAGCAGGCGTCGAGCAGCGTCAGCCGGACGCCGGCGGCGCCCGCCGCCGCGATCACCGCCTCGCCCATCGTGTTCGGATCGTCGTAGGGCGTGCCGTCGGGCGCGTGGTGCAGGTAGTGGAACTCGCCGACGAGCGTGATCCCTGCGAGCGCCATCTCGGCGAACGTCGCGCGCGCGAGGTCCAGGTAGGAGTCGGGGTCCAAGGTCGCGGCCAGCGCGTACATCTGCTCGCGCCAGGTCCAGAACGACCCGTTGGCGCCGTGAGTCCGGCCGCGCAGCGCGCGCTGGAAGCTGTGGGAGTGGGCGTTGGCGAGTCCCGGCAGCGTCAGCCCCGCGAGGCGCTGCGCGTCACCCGGCGGCGCGCCGGGGCGCGCCGCCACGATCCGGTCGCCGTCGACCTCGACGAGCACGCCCGGCTCGGCGCGCTCGCCGCCGAGCCACGCCAGCTCGCACCACAGACGCGTCATCCGGACTCGAGCATCGGGATGCGCACCCCGCGCTGGCGCGCCACGGCGACGGCGCGGTCGTACCCGGCATCCACGTGGCGGGCCACGCCGGTGCCCGGGTCGCACGTGAGCACACGCCCGAGCTTGGCGGCTGCGAGCTCGCTGCCGTCGGCCACGCAGACCATGCCCGCGTGGATCGAGCGGCCGATGCCCACGCCGCCGCCGTCGTGGATGCTCACCCACGATGCGCCCGCCGCGGTGTTGACGAGCGCGTTGAGCAGCGGCCAGTCGGCGATCGCGTCGGACTCGTCGGCCATCCCCTCGGTCTCGCGGTAGGGGGAGGCGACCGAGCCCGAGTCGAGATGGTCGCGCCCGATGACGATCGGCGCCTTCAGCTCGCCGCCGCGGACCATCTCGTTGAAGCGCAGCCCGAGCCGGTGGCGCTCGCCGAACCCCAGCCAGCAGATCCGCGCCGGGAGCCCCTGGAAGGCGATCCGCTCGCCCGCGTGGCTGATCCAGCGCGCCAGGCGCTCGTCGCCCGGGAACTCGTCCAGCACCGCCCGGTCGGTCGCCGCGATGTCCTCGGGGTCGCCGGAGAGCGCGACCCACCGGAACGGGCCCTTGCCCTCGCAGAACAGGGGACGGATGTAGGCGGGCACGAAGCCGGGGTAGGCGAACGCCCGCTCGAACCCGCCGAGCCGCGCTTCGGCGCGCAGGCTGTTGCCGTAGTCGAAGACCTCGGCGCCGGCGTCGAGGAAGCCCACCATCGCCGCGCAGTGGGCGGCGATCGCGGCGCGCGCGCGGCCCACGTACCCGCCGGGGTCGGCAGCGCGCAGCTCGGCCGCCTGCGCCAGCGACAGCCGGTTCGGGATGTAGCCGTTGAGCGGGTCGTGCGCGCTGGTCTGGTCGGTGACGATGTCCGGCTGGAATCCCCTTTCCAGCAGCGCGGGCAGGACGTCGGCGGCGTTCGCGCACAACCCGACGCTCAGCGGCCGCCGCTGGGCCTTCGCCTCGCGGCAGCGCCCGACGGCGTCGTCGAGGTCGTTCGCCGCCTCGTCGAGGTAGCGCGTCCGCAGGCGCCGCTGTATCCGCTCGGCGTCGACCTCGACGCACAGGGCCACGCCACCGTTCATCGTCACCGCCAGCGGCTGCGCGCCGCCCATCCCGCCCAGGCCGGCGGTCAGCGTGACGGTGCCCGCCAGCGAGCCGTCGTGGCGGCGACGAGCGATCTCGGCGAAGCACTCGTAGGTGCCCTGCACGATGCCCTGGCTGCCGATATAGATCCATGACCCCGCGGTCATCTGGCCGTACATCGTCAGCCCGAGGTCCTCCAGCCGGCGGAACTCGTCCCACGTCGCCCACTCCGGGACGAGGTTGGAGTTGGCGATGAGCACGCGCGGCGCCCACTCGTGCGTGCGAAAGACGGCGACCGGCTTTCCCGACTGCACGAGCAGCGTCTCGTCGCAGGCGAGGGTGCGCAGCGTGCGCACGATCGCGTCGAACGCCTCCCACGAGCGGGCGGCACGGCCGGTGCCGCCGTAGACGACGAGGTCCTCGGGGCGCTCGGCGACCTCGGGGTCGAGGTTGTTCATCAGCATGCGCAGCGCCGCCTCCTGCTGCCAGCCGACGCACGACAGCTCCGGGCCACGGGGGGCGCGGACGACCCGGCTCATCCGAGTGCGCCGATCTCCGCCTCGACGGCATCGAGCAGGCCGCCCGAGCGCACGAGCTCGGCGGCGGCGTCGAGGTCGGGGGCGACCCGGCGGTCGGCGCCCGGGCCGTCGATGCGCGCTCGGGCGGCGGCCAGCGCCGCCGCCGTCGCCGGGCCCGGCCGCAGCGGCGCGCGCAGGTCGAGCCCGCGCGCCGCGCAGACCAGCTCGACGGCCAGGATCCGCGTCACGTTGGCGACGACCGTACGCAGCTTGCGCGCCGCGGCCCAGCCCATCGAGACGTGGTCCTCCTGCATCGCGCTCGTCGGCAGGGAGTCGACGCTCGCGGGCGCGGCCAGGCGCCGGTTCTCGGCGACCATCGCCGCCTGGGTGTACTGCGCGAGCATGAGGCCCGAGTTCACGCCGGCGTCGGGAGCGAGGAACGGCGGCAGGCCGTGCGAGCGCGCGGCGTCGAGCAGGCGGTCGGTGCGCCGCTCGGCGATCGCCCCGACCTCGGCGGCGGCGACGGCCAGGAAGTCACAGGCGAAGGCCAGCGGCGCACCGTGGAAGTTCCCGCACGACTCGACCCGTCCGTCCGGGAGGACCATCGGATTGTCGATCGCCGAGACCAGCTCGGCGGCGGCGACCCGCTCGGCGTGTGCGAGCGTGTCGCGGGCGGCTCCGGCGACCTGCGGGGCGCAGCGCAGCGAGTAGGCGTCCTGCACGCGAGGATCGTCGTAGCGGTGGCTGGCGACGATCGGCGAGCCGGCCAGCAGCCGCCGCAGGTTCGCGGCGCTGGCCGCCTGACCCGGCTGCGGGCGCAGCGCGATCAGATCCTCGGCGAACGCGCGGTCGGTGCCGAGCAGCGCCTCGACGGACATGGCGGCGGTCACGTCGGCGACGCGCAGCAGACCGGCGAGGTCGTGCGCGGCGAGCAGCAGCATGCCGAGCATGCCGTCCGTCCCGTTGACGAGCGCCAGCCCCTCCTTCGCGGTCAGCGTCAACGGCGTGATGCCGGCCTCCGGCAGCGCGGCGGCCGCCGGTCTCGGCGTCCCGCCGCCGTTCGTCACCTCACCCTCGCCGATCAGCGCGAGCGCGCAATGGGCGAGCGGCGCGAGGTCGCCGCTCGCGCCGAGCGACCCATGCTCGGGCACGACCGGCGTCAGCCCCGCGTTCAGCAACGCAAGCATCGCCTCCGCGACCACCGGCCGCGCCCCCGACCGGCCCATCGCGAAGGTGCGGGCCCGCAGCAGCAGCATCGCGCGGACGACCTCGGGCTCGACGGCAGGGCCCATCCCGGCCGCGTGCGACCGCACGAGCGCCCGCTGGAGCTCCTCGCGACGCTCCACCGGGATCGCGACGGTCGCCAGCGAGCCGAAGCCCGTCGAGATGCCGTAGACAGGCTCCGCCGAGTCGCTCAGGCGAGCAACCACCCGAGCGCTCTGCTCCATCACGCGCCGCGCCTGCTCCCCGAGCGCGACCTTCGCTCCGCCGCGCGCGACCGCGACCACATCCTGCGGCGAGAGCCCCGTTCCCGTCAGCTCGACCACGCGCGCGAAGTCGCGCTCAGCCGAGCCGTGTCCGCCGGTTCGCATCGCTCGCGGCCACCATAACGCCGCTCGGCGGTGCCGGCCGAGCGTATGATCGTCGCGGAAGCGCGCTCCCAGGAGATGACGCCGACCGCCCCCAACGCGCCCCGGTTCGCCATCGCGCTCGCCCTCCTCGCGAGCGCGAGCATCGTGGTCGCCGGCTGCGGTGGCGGCAAGAAGAAGACGACCCCACCAAGCGGTGGTGGCGCTGTCAGCGTGGACAAGAAGGTGGCGGCCGAGGTTCCCTCCGCCATCAAATCCAAGGGCACGCTCAAGGTCGCCGCCGACGCGACGTACGCCCCGAACGAGTTCATCGGACCGAACGGGCGCTCGGTCGTGGGCATGGACGCCGACCTGGCGAACGCCCTCGCCGGCGTGATGGGCCTCAAAGTCAGCATGGTCAACGCGACCTTCGACAGCATCATCCCGGGCCTCGCCTCCCGCAAATACGATCTCGGGATGTCCTCGTTCACCGACACCAAGGAGCGCGAGAAGGTCGTCGACTTCGTGACGTACTTCTCCGCGGGGACCTCGTTCTACGTGAAGGCCAGCGGCGGCCCGACGATCAACACCCTCGCCGACCTCTGCGGACGGACGGTCGCCGTGGAGAAGGGCACCACGCAGGCAGCCGACGCGACAGCGCAGGGCAAGAAGTGCAAGGCGGCCGGCAAGGCGGCCGTGAAGGTGCTCGTCTTCCCCGACCAGAACGGCGCGAACCTCGCGCTGTCGAGCGGTCGCGCGCAGGTCGGCATGGCCGACTCCCCGGTCGCCGCCTACCAGGTCAAGCAGGCGAAGGGGCTGTTCAAGCTGGTGGGCAAGCCGTACGCCACGGCGCCGTACGGGATCGCGGTGCCCAAGGGGAGCGGCATGACCAAGCCACTGCTCGACGCCCTGAAGCTCCTGGTGACCAACGGCAAGTACCGGGCGATCCTGACCAAGTGGGGCATCCAGGAGGGGGCGATCAGCTCCCCGACCATCAACGGCGCGACCAGCTAGTCGCACGCCGTGGAGTCCTCTTCGGCGCCCACCGAGATCGCGGCGCCGCCGGTCCCGCCCGAGGAGATCAAGGCCATCCCGGTGCGGCATCCGGGGCGCTGGGTCGCCTGCGCGATCGTCCTGCTGCTCGCGGCCACGCTCGTCCACTCGGTCGCGACCAATCCTCGCTTCGGCTGGGATGTCGTCGGCCACTACTTCTTCTCGAGCCGGGTCCTCCACGGCCTCGTCGTGACGCTCGAGCTGACCGCCATCTCGATGGCGATCGGCATCACGCTGGGCGTGGTGCTCGCCGTGATGCGCCTCTCGCCCAATCCGCTGGTCTCGGGCTCGAGCTGGCTGTACATCTGGTTCTTCCGCGGGACGCCGGTCCTCGTCCAGCTGCTGTTCTGGAGCTTCATCTCCGCGTTGTATCCCCGCGTGTCGCTCGGGATCCCGTTCGGGGGCCCAGAGCTGGTCCACGGCAACGCGAACGCGGTGATCACGCCGTTCGTCGCGGCGATCCTCGGGCTCGGGCTGAACGAGGGCGCCTACATGGCCGAGATCGTGCGGGCCGGGATCATCTCGGTCGAGGAGGGCCAGACGGATGCCGCGCAGGCGCTCGGGATGACCCGGCTGCAGACGCTGCGCCACATCGTGCTGCCGCAGGCGATGCGCGTGATCATCCCGCCCACGGGCAACGAGACGATCTCGATGCTCAAGACCAGCTCGCTGGTCAGCGTCATCGCCTACCAGGAGCTCCTGTACTCGGTGCAGCTGATCTACGCCGTGAACTTCCGCCAGATCCCGCTGCTCATGGTCGCGTGCATCTGGTACCTCATCGTCACGACCGTGCTGTCGATCGGGCAGTACTACGTCGAGCGCTACTTCGGTCGCGGCGCTTCGCGCAGCCTGCCGCTGACGCCGCTGCAGCGGCTCCGCCGCAGCCTGTTCTCGTTCCGCCACGCGACCGTCGATGTGCCGGCCGCGTCGGGAGCGCGGCGGTGAGCGCGCCGATGGTCATGGCCGAGGGTGTCCACAAGCACTTCGGGCGGCTCGAGGTGCTCAAGGGCATCTCGCTCGAAGTGCAGCCCGGCGAGGTGATGTGCATGCTCGGACCATCGGGCTCGGGCAAGTCGACCTTCCTGCGCTGCATCAATCACCTCGAGAAGATCGACGCCGGCCGGCTCTGGGTCGACGGCGAGCTCGTCGGCTACCGCCAGTCCGGCGCCAGGCTCTACGAGCTGCGCGAGTCCGAGGTCGCCCGCGAGCGCTCCCAGATCGGGATGGTCTTTCAGAGGTTCAACCTCTTCGCGCACATGACCGCCCTGGAGAACGTCATCGAGGCGCCGATCCGCGTGAAGAAGGTGCCCCGGGACGAAGCCGTCAAGCGGGCGAAGGCGCTGCTCGACCGCGTCGGCCTCGCCGACAAGCTGGAGACCTATCCGTCGCAGCTGTCGGGCGGACAGCAGCAGCGGGTGGCGATCGCGCGGGCGCTCGCGATGCAGCCGAAGCTGATGCTCTTCGACGAGCCCACATCAGCCCTCGACCCCGAGCTCGTCGGCGACGTGCTGGACGTCATGCGCCGACTCGCGAAGGACGGCATGACGATGGTCGTGGTGACCCACGAGATCGGCTTCGCACGCGAGGTCGGCGACACCGTGGTCTTCATGGATGACGGCGTGGTCGTCGAGACGGGCAACCCGCGCGAGGTGTTCGCCAACCCGCGGCACGAGCGCACGCGGGCGTTCCTGGCGAAGGTGCTCTGAAGACGTTCGCCGCCGGCAACCCGGTGCCGGGCGCGCCGCTGACCCGGCGATCGGCACGAGCAACGACTGCTCTACCGGGAAGGTCGCGGCCGACAACCCGAACTACACGCCGGTCGACTAGCGAGGCCGGGGCATCAGCCTCGCGGCCCACCCACCGCGGTCGTAGAGCGGTGACCGGGTGGGGCCGCGAGGTCCACGCCCTCGGTCGACCCGAAACCACGCCCTGCGCTGCCCCCATGCGCCTGGGAACGCGAAGGTTTCTCGATGCGCTCGGCGGGCAAGCACGTAGTGGAGTCAAGGAGGGCTCGTGCTGGCCTCATCCGAGTTCTCAGCGACGAAGAGCCGGCGTGCCAAGCTGCTCGTCGTCCTGATGTTTGTCGTGCTGACCTTGCAGGCGTCGCCGGCTCGGTCAGCACCGCTGACGCCGCCGATCCCAGGGCTGGCGAACTACGTCTATGTCGACCTCTCCCAGCAGCGACTCACCGAGGTCCACCATGGTGCGGTCACCGCCACGCTGCCCGTGTCGACCGGCGGCGGCTACCGCTACACGTCCTCCGACGGCGTCAACCGCCTCGCCGTGACGCCAGTCGGGCGGTTCACGATCTATCGCAAGCTCCCCGGCTGGCAGCGCAGCTACCTCGGCTCGATGTACTACCCGTCCTATTTCGTCGGCGGCTATGCCATCCACGGCTCTCCCTCCGTGCCGCGGTATCCGGTCAGTCACGGCTGCATCCGCATCCCGATGTGGGCGGCCATCGGCTTCTATCAGCGCAATCCGATCGGGACGCCCGTGTTCGTCGTCCGCTGACCCGCGGTCGCGCGCGAGGCGCGTCAGGGGCCGTCCGGCGCGCCGAAGACGGGCTCCGAGTGGAAGGGAGTCGCTGCCGGAGTCGAAGACGTAGGTCGTGAGCAGGGGCGCCCGGTTCAAGTTCCCGTAGCCATGCGGGATTTCGGCGCCTCCTACGACTTTTCGTAGGACTCCTGCCCGGCCGTGCCCGAAACGACGCCCTCCGCTGCGCCGCGCAGACTCCCGCAGAGCCGCACAGAACACCCCGCCGGAAAATGCAGCGGCGAGTCGAGTGCCCCGGACAAGGAGGGCGCGTTACTGACTTCCGGCAGGGCGGGCAACCGCCCGACCGGCTTCGGGGCCGCCATGTCGGAGCGTCGGCGGGCGCGCGATGCCACGAACGATGCCGAGCTCGAGCAGATCCTGCGGACGCAGGCGCAGGCGGTCGGCGATCGTCGCGGCCTCACCGGGATCGTGTTTGAGGATGGCGGTGGCACCCTCGGGGGCGATCACCGCGAAGTAGGCGTCGGGCGTGATCCACAGGTCGGTGGGGGACGCCAAGGCCAGCGCCCCACCAGAACCGCCCTCACCGATGACCAGCGTGGTGATGGGGACGCGCGCGCCGGCCACGGCGGCGAGGAGCTCGGCGATCGCGGTGCCGACCCCGCCGCGCTCAGCGGCGGCGTCGTTGGCGGCGCCCGGCGTGTCGATCAGCGTCAGGATCGGGAGGTTGAGCCGGTCGGCCAGGCGGATCAGGCGCGCCGCCGTGCGAAAGCCGGCGGGCGTGTTGGCGGTCCCGCTCTGAGCGGCGTAGGCGATCGGGCGGCCTTGGCGACGGCCGATGCCGCACAGCATGCCGGCGTCGCTGCCGCCCGCGCGGTCGCCCGAGACGGGGACGCGAGCGTCGAAGTAGCGTTCGAGGTAGGCCTGCGCGCGCGGCCGCTCGGGGTCCCGCGCCCGTTGGACCGCCGACCAGCCGTCCGGTGGCAGGTCTCCGCGGCCCAGCGCCGAGGGGACGTCGGCGGGCGCCGGCGGGACGGACCGCGCGATCGTGAGCATGTCGAGGAGGACGGCCAGGGTGGGCTGGAGCTCGGAGTCGTCGACGAGAAGATCGACGTGGCCGGCGGCGAGCTTGCCCTCGCTGGTGAACGCCTCTTCGTCGCGCGCATCCTGGTTGCGCACGCGCCGGCCGGCGAACGCCACGGTGGCGTCGCGCCGGGCGAGGACGACGTCGGCGCCGGCGGCCAGCGCCGCCCACACGCCGCCGGTCGTTGGGCTGCGCACGACGCTGACGTGGGGCACGCCGGCGGCCCGCAGCTCGTGAACGGCGGCGGCGATCCGCTGCATCTGCACGAGCGAGCGCATGCCCTCCTGCATGCGACAGCCACCGGAGGCGACCAGCGTCACGACCGGTTGACGGGCCGCCCGCGCGCGAGCGAACGCGTTGGTGATCTTGCGCCCGGTCGCCTCCCCCATCGATCCGCCCATGAAGGCGAAGTCGAAGGCGATGATCGCGACGTCGGTCGAGCCGATGCGAGCGTGACCGCAGACGACGGACTCGCTCTCGCCCGAGCGTGCCCGCGCGCGGGCGCGCTGCGCCGTGTAGCCCGGCCAGCCCAGCGGATCGCTCGAGACGACGTCCTCGTCGAACTCGACGAACCGCTCGGCCACCGCCGCGATGGCCTGCCGCGCGCTCAAGCGTCGAGCGCCTTCTTGAGCACCTTGCCCATCGCGTTGCGCGGCAGCGCGTCGAGGTAGCGCACGACGCGCGGGCGCTTGTGGGGCGACAGCTGGCCGGAGACGTGGTCGGCGAGCTCGCGCTCAGAGGGCCGGCAGCCCGGCGCGGGGACGATCCAGGCGACGATCCGCTCGCCGAGGTCGGGATCGGGCTCGCCGGTGACCGCGGCTTCGGCGACCGCCGGGTGCTCGAGCAGCACGCTCTCGATCTCCCCCGCGCCGATCTTGAAGCCGCCGGACTTGATGAGGTCGGTGGCTCGGCGGCCGACGACGCGGACGTAGCCATCTGCGGCGCGGGTCGCCATGTCCCCGGTACGGAACCAGCCGTCGGCGGTGAACGCCGCGGCGGTGGCGTCGGGTCGGTTGAGGTATTCGAGGAACAGGTTGGGCCCGCGGACCTGCAGCTCGCCGACGGTCTCGTCGTCGGACGCGTGGATCGTTGCGCCGTCGTCATCGACGAGCCGGACGGCGACGCCGGCGAGCGGCGGCCCGACCGTTCCGGGCCGGCGGTCGCCGGCGGCGTGGACGGCGCAGTTCATGAGCGTCTCGGTCATCCCGTAGCGCTCCACGACGCGCTGGCCGGTCGTCCGCGCGAGGCGCTCGTGGTCGGAGGCCGGCAGCGCGGCCGACCCGGACACGAGCAGCCGCGCGCCGCTGAGCGCGTCAGCGAGCGCGCGATCCTGTTCGACTTCGTCGGCGAGCCGGTGGTACATGGTCGGGACGCCGAAGAACATCGTGGCCTCTCCCGCGAGCTCGGCCGCGATCGCGTCGGGCGCGAAGCGCCCGAGGTGGTGGACGGTGCCGCCGAGGCGCAGCGGCCCGAGGGTTCCGAGGATGAGCCCGTGCACGTGGAAGAGCGGCAGCGCGTGGGCCAGCACGTCGTCGGCGGTCCACTCCCACGTCGCCGCGAGTGCGTCGAGATTGGAGGCGATTGCGCGTCGCGGCAACACGACGCCCTTCGGCGGGCCGGTCGTGCCCGACGTGTAGACGATCACCGCGGGCGCCTCCGGCGGCGCCTCGGTTGGGAGCGGCAGCGGCCCGGCCACAGCGACGTCCACCTCGGCCCGTGGCACCGCGGCCAGGGCGCCGGGCAGCTCGACGCCCGGGGCGGTCAGGACGAGATCTGGCGCGCTGTCGGCGACGATGTGCGCGAGCTCGCGCTCACCGGACTTCGGATTGATCGGCACGACGGGAACACCGGCCGCCAGCGCGCCGACCACCGCGACGCACGTCTCCAGCGACGCCGTCGCCCACACGGCCACGCGCGCGGCGGGCGCGATGCCCGCGACGACCCCCGCAGCCGCACGGGCCAGCTCGTGGTAGGTGACGGCGTGCTCGCCGAAGCGGATCGCCTCCTTGGCGCTCGGCTCGGCGAGGGGCGGCAGCAGAGGCGCCGTCGCGACGGCGGCGGTCGGGTTCACGAGGTCACCTCCACGGTGCGCTCGGCGCCATAGCCGGTGAGCGCACGCAGCCGCAGCTGGTCGAAGCGCTCCTCGCTTCGCCGCTCGCGCGCGGTGAGCACCGTCGCCAGCCACCCCGCGAGGAAGCCCGCCGGAACGCTGATGATCCCCGGGTTGGACAGGGTGGTCAGCGGCTCGACGCCGTGCAGCGCGATGCCCTCGGGGCCGATCACCGACGGGCCGACGACGGCGAGGCCGACCGCGGTCGTCAATCCGACGACGACGGCGCTGACCGCCCCGGCGGTGTTGAACCGCCGCCAGTGCAGGCTGTAAACGAGCACGGGAAGGTTCGCGCTGGCCGCCATGGCGAAGGCCAGCCCGACGAGGAACGCGACGTTGAGCGACTTGGCGGCCAGCGCGAGCACGATGGCGATCGCGCCGACGGCCAGCGCGGCGAGCTTGGCGACGGTGACTTCGCGCTGCTCGTTGACCTGCCCGCGACGCAGCACGTGGGTGTAGAGGTCGTGCGAGATGTTGGCCGACGCGCCGATGGCCAGACCCGCCACCACGGCGAGGATGGTCGCGAAGGCGACGGCCGAGACCAACGCGAACAGGACCTGGCCGCCGACCGTGCCGGTCCCGCCGCCGAGCACCTGGGCCAGCAGCGGCGCGGCGCTGTTGCCGGCATGGTTGCTCGCGGCGATGAGCTCGGGCCCGACGAGCGCCGCGGCGCCGAAGCCGAGCAGCGTCATGAGGAACAGGCAGCTGCCGTGGATGCCCATCACCCATACCGCTGACCGGCGGGCGGTCTGCGCGTCGGGGACGGTGTAAAAGCGCATCATGATGTGCGGCAGGCCGGCGGTGCCGAGCACCAACCCCAGTCCGAGCGAGAGCAGGTCGATGTGGTTGGTGAACTTCAGGCCGGGAGCCAGGAAGGCGTCGCCCTTGCCGCTGCGCGCCGCGGCCCGGTCGAGCAGGTGGCTGTAATTGAAGCCGAACTTGGCGAGCAGCAGGACGGTGAGCAGCACCGTGGCCCCGATGAGCAGCACGGCCTTGAACAGCTGGACGTACGTCGTCGCGACCATCCCGCCGAAGGTCACGTAGACCATCATCAGGATGCCGACGAGCGCGATCGCCACGCTCTGGTCGATGCCGAGCAGCAGGCTCGTGATGACACCGACGCCGACCATCTGGGCCAGCAGGACGAGCGCCGCGGCGCCGAAGCCGAGCAGCGTCATGAGGAACAGGCAGCTGCCGTGGATGCCCATCACCCATACCGCTGACCGGCGGGCGGTCTGCGCGTCGGGGACGGTGTAAAAGCGCATCATGATGTGCGGCAGGCCGGCGGTGCCGAGCACCAACCCCAGTCCGAGCGAGAGCAGGTCGATGTGGTTGGTGAACTTCAGGCCGGGAGCCAGGAAGGCGTCGCCCTTGCCGCTGCGCGCCGCGGCCCGGTCGAGCAGGTGGCTGTAATTGAAGCCGAACTTGGCGAGCAGCAAGACGGTGAGCAGCACCGTGGCCCCGATGAGCAGCACGGCCTTGAACAGCTGGACGTACGTCGTCGCGACCATCCCGCCGAAGGTCACGTAGACCATCATCAGGATGCCGACGAGCGCGATCGCCACGCTCTGGTCGATGCCGAGCAGCAGGCTCGTGATGACACCGACGCCGACCATCTGGGCCAGCAGGTAGAAGAGAATGATGACCACCGACGCGATCGCGGCGACCGCGCGCACGCGACGCCTCTCCAGCCGGTAGGCCATCACGTCGGTCATCGTGTAGCGGCCGGTGTTGCGCAGCGGCTCGGCGATGAGCAGCAGCACGGTCACCAGCGCCACGAGGAAGCCGATCGAGTACATGACGCCGTCGAAGCCGTTGAGGGCGACCAGGCCGCTGATGCCCAGGAACGCGGCGGCAGAGAACAGGTCACCCACGATGGCCAGACCGTTTTGACGCGCGCTGATGCGCCGGCCCGCCACGAAGAAGCCGCTGGCGCCCTTGGCCCGGCGCGAGGCGACGAACGTGATCGCCAGGCTTGCGGCCACGAGCACGAAGAAGACGACGACGCTGAGCGTGCGGCCTCCGTCCGAGGCGACCATGGTCAGACTTCCTGCGTCACGGCCCGGCGGGCCGGGTGGGGATTGGCGGGACGACGGGCCAGCTCGGCCAGTGCCCGCTCGGTGTCGCCGCGCTCGAGCTCGCCGCGGATGCGCGCGGCGAGTGGGTCGGACACGCGGCGCGCCCAGCTCGAGTACACGAGGCCGACGACGAACGTCATGACGAACTGCGACACCGCGAGCAGATAGGCGACGTTGAAGGCGCCGACGACCTCGCGGCGCACGAGCCCGGGCCAGTAGGCGAAGGCAAGCAGCACGAGGGCGTAGGAGCTCAGCGCCCCGAGCAGCAGCGGCACGACGAAGCGACGGCGCCGGCGGGCGAGTTCCTCGAGATCCAGACGCACGGCGTCGGGCAGACCAGCAGTCATCCCTCTCTCCTCGGTTCGGGATCTGCGCTCGAACTGGCGCAGTGGTCTAGCCAGTACACCACCATGCCACTGGTCCTGTCAAGCCCCAGAGCTGTAGAATTGGCCTAGTGGCTCGACCAGCCGATCAGGGTGGGCTCTCCCCCATCCGCCGGAGCCCTCTCTACGAGGAGGTCGCCGAGCGGCTGCGCGAGTTCGTCGACGTCCAGGAGCTCAGGCCCGGCGATCGCCTGATGTCCGAGCGCGAGCTCGCCCAACGCTTGGGCGTGAGCCGCACCTCCGTACGCCAGGCGCTCACGGCGCTGCGGGTCGGCGGGCTGGTCGAGATCCGCCACGGCGACGGGGTCTATCTCCTGCGCTCGCCCGAGGACGTCGTGCCGTCGCTCGCCGAGGAGTTGCTCCAGACCCACGCCCAGCTGCCGGCGATCATGGAGGTCCGCGAGGCGCTCGAGACCCAGACCGCGCGCCTCGCCGCCCGCCGCCGCAGCGACGCCGACCTGGACGAGATGCGCCTGGCGCTGCGCGAGATGGCGACCGCGATCGAGGAGGGCGAGGATGGCGCCGAGGCCGACCAGCGCTTCCACGGCGCGATCACCGCCGCGTCGCACAACGAGCTGCTCGCCGGCCTCATGGAGCAGCTCGCCGACGTCATCGACCAGACTCGCCGCGCCTCGCTCTCGCGGCCCGGCCGCCCGCCACGGTCGCTGAAGGCCCACGAACAGATTCTCCAGGCGATCGCCGACCATGACGAGGACGGCGCAGCCCGAGCCATGCGCGACCACCTCGAGGTCGTCGCCGATGTCGCCTTCGTCCCCCGAGGTGAGACGACGGAGGGCGGGACCGGCTGAGAACAGGACCGGATTTTTATCGGGGCGCCCGGATTTGAACCGGGGACCTCACCGACCCGAACGGTGCGCGCTACCAGGCTGCGCCACGCCCCGAAGAGCGCCCAGTATAGACCGGCTGCGTCAGCGTCCTTCGCCCGCGACGGCCGTGAAGTAGCGCACCGCGAGGCCCGTGATCAGCGTCTGGAAGGCCCGCTCGACCGGCACGTCCTCGCGCGCCGCCCAGCGCTCCAGGCCGGCGCGCTCGATCTCCTCGCTCTCGGCGATGACGTCGTCGACCAGGTCGGGATGGCGGTCGCAGAAGAATGCGCCGATGGAATACAGGCTCGTGTCGGTGAGCGACTCGAGGAAGGTGACGTCGTCGTCGGCTCCGCTCACCCGCCGGTGAGCTTATCGGCGGCCGCCGGGGCGGTCGCGCCCGACGCGCCGCCGGTGACGGCGTCGATCGCCTGCGCCGCGGCGTCGATCACGCTCGAGGCCGCCGGGGCCGTCTCGCGCCCGCCCTGCTCGACCCCGGTCGCGGCGTCGCGCGCGCTGCCGGTCACGTCCGGGACGGGCGGCAGCGCAGGAGCCGCCGGCAGGCCCTTGTGGCTGGTCGGATCGGCGCCGGCGCCGCTGTCGCCACTGCCCTGGCCGCCGTCGCCCTTCTTGCCGTCGTCGCCGCCGCCAAGACCGGGCGGGAGCTGGCGCGTCACGCCGTTGAGCTGGTCGGCCGGGTCGGCGTCCTGAGGCGCGGCGTTCCTCGGGGCCGCGCCCGTGTCGCCGGCGGCCGGAGCGTCACCCGCAGCGGGCGAGCCGCCGTCCGCGCCGTTGTCGGTCGCCCCGCTCGAGCCCGGGCGCGCGCCGGCCGTCGGCGCGGACGCCGCGCTGCGCGGGGGCACGGAGACTGTGCCGCGGGCCGCGGGCGCTGAGGTGAGGGCGGTCGGCGCGGCCGCGCCGGATCCGGAGTCGGCGGTCTGGCGATGGCCACCGGCGAGCGAGACGAGGGTGGTGGCGCCGAGCGGCCGGTGCAGCCGGTCGCCGTGCGCGCCGGTCATCGCCCCGGCGCCCACGCCGGCCACCGCGATGGTCGCGGCGGTCGCGACGGCCTTGGTCCAGCCGCTCGCCGAGGAGTCGACCACCGGCCCGAGGTTCGCCGACAACTGGGCGAGCGTGCCGCCATGGCCGACGGTGGCCCCCACGCCGCCGTCGTCGGCCTGGCCGGCGAAGCGCCGGCGCAGGAACGCCGGGAGCGGCAGCAGCGCGGCGATCTTCGCGCCCAGCGGGCGGCGCGCGGGCACGACGTCGGTGAGGCCGGCCGCGTGCGCGTGGCGCCGGCAGGGCTGGCAGTACGAGAGGTGGCGAGCCATGCGCCGGCGGTCGCGGGCGCCGAGCCCGCTGCTGTCGGCGGCGCCGATGATCGCCTGGATGCGCGAGCACCGCGCGCCGGTCGCGAGCTCCTCGTACTCCTCGGTGAGTCGCTTGCGGGCCCGGAAGAGCGTCGACTCGACCGACGGCCGGCTCATCGACATGCGCTCGCCGATCTCGCGGTACGAGAGGCCCTCGAACTCGCGCATGACGAGGATCTGGTGGTGGGCGTCGGACAGGCCGCCCAGCGCGCCGCGCAGGTGGTCGAGCTGCTGCTTGTGGTCGAGGGCGACGTCGGGGGTGGGTTCGCCGGTGACGAGGCGGCCGTAGTCGGCGGCGCCGAGGCCCTCCTCGGCGTCGTAGGAGACCTCTTCGGCGCGCCGCTGGCGCCGGAACTGGTCGATGCACGCGTTCTTCGCGATCTCGTAGATCCACGGCTTGAACGCGATCGGCCGGTCGGTGTTGCGCATGCGCCGCAGGGCCGAGACGAAGACGTCCTGGGTCAGGTCCTCAGCCCGGGCATGGTCCTTGACCATCCCGAAGATGTACGAGGAGATCCGGCGCGTGTAGCGCGCGTAGAGCTCCTCGAACGCGCGGTCATCCCCGCGGCGGACCGCGGCGACAAGATCGGTGTCGGTCTGAAGAGTTGCGGCCCGCGCGTGGGCAGGCCCTAGGGCTAGTGCAGCTTCCATCCCCCCGAACTTCCTTGTCGTCCTTCCGTGGCGGCGGAAGGTGTATCCGAAACTGTACCGTTCAAAACACCACTTTGCGCAACGTGCCCAAACCCCCGCAAATCGCGCACGTTCTGTGCGGGTTCGCGACGCCATCGAGGTGACCGTTTGAGGTCGTCCGCCCGTCTCGCTACCTTTGGTCAACGTTGCGATCCCCACAAAGGAGGACAGGCCCAATGGCGAATCACCTCACGCCCACGGAGCTCGCGCGGGAGTCTGGGATGGAGCGCCGGGACGTGATCGCCAAGTGCATGGAGCTGGGGGTGCCGATCTTCCAGGGACGGATCGACAAGACGCTGTTCTTGGCCAGCCTGCGCGAGAGCACTTCTTTTGCTTCTCGCGCGCAGGCCGTCGAGGCCTAGCACACCACCCACGATCGAGAGCGCGAGCGGCGGGCGCAGGGCGCGCTCGCCGCACGACGCAGCCGTCGCCGACCGGGGGCCGGGTCGCCTGGTCATTTCCGTGCCGGGTACGTCATCCTTCGGGGACTGAGAACACCGAGAGGACTGCGCGATGGCTGACGCAACGGAGCTCGAGCAGGCAACCGGTCGGACGATCGCTGACCTGGCGACGGCCGCCGGCGAGCGTTTCGGCGACCGCACGGCGGTGCGCTTCAAGCGCGGCGACGGCTGGCAGGAGACGAGTTACGCGGACGTCGCGACGTTCGTCAAGGAGCTCGCCGGCGGGCTCGCCGAGCTCGGATTCCAGGCGGGCGACCGCGCCTGCATCCTCGCCGACACGCGCCCCGAGTGGGTGTACGCGAGCTTCGCGGTCTCGAGCGCCGGCGGCATCGTCGTCCCGATCTATCCGACCAACTCGCCGAAGGAGTGCCAGTGGGTCGCCGGCAACTCCGAGGCCAAGGTGGCCTTCGTCGAGAACGCCGACCAGGCGGCGAAGATCGAGAAGGTCCGCGGCGAGCTGCCCGAGCTCGAGCACGTGGTGATCTTCGACGGCAGCGCCGACGGCGCGATCAGCCTCGACGAGCTGCGCGAGCGCGGCCGCACCTCCGATCACGCCGACGAGCTGGCCAAGCGCCGCGACGGGGTCTCCGAGGACGACCCGTACACGATCATCTACACGTCGGGCACGACCGGGAACCCGAAGGGCGTCGTGCTCACGCACGCCAACGCCGGCTCGGTCAGCGCGGTCACGCACCAGCTCGACTTCGTCACCGCGGACGACTCGCAGTACCTCTATCTGCCGCTCGCCCACGTCTTCGCGCTCATCTGCGTGCTCGGGGCGTGGGACATCGGCGCGCCGATCATCTTCTTCAGCGGCAACACGAAGCTGATCGTCCCGGAGCTGGCCGAGACCCAGCCGACGTACTTCCCGAGCGTCCCGCGGATCTTCGAGAAGATCTACACGCTGGTCACGTCCAACATCGACTCCGACACGCTCAAGAAGGCCGTCGAGGTCGGCATGAAGGTCCGCAAGGGCGAGGCCGAGCCCGACGAGACCTTCAACCAGTTCGAGGAGAAGCTCTACAAGAACGTGCGCGCCGCGTTCGGCGGCGACATCCGCCAGGCGGTCACCGGCGCCGCGCCGATCGCCCCCGACATCCTCGAGTTCTTCTACGCCTGCGGCGTGACGGTGCTCGAGGGCTGGGGGCTGACCGAGACGACCGGCATCGGCTGCGTCAACACGCCCGACGCCTTCAAGGTCGGGACCGTCGGCAAGCCCGCCCCGGGCATCGAGGTCAAGATCGGCGACGAGGGCGAGCTGCTCATGAAGGGCCCCAACGTCTTCACGGAGTACTGGCGCAACGAGGAGGCCACGCGCGAGGCGTTCACCGGCGACGGCTGGTTCCGCACCGGCGACGTCGGCGAGATCGACGACGAGGGCTTCGTGAAGATCACCGGCCGGATGAAGGACATCATCATCACCGCCGGCGGCAAGAACCTCACGCCGGCCAACATCGAGAACGAGCTCAAGCAGTCGCGCTGGATCTCGCAGGCCGTGATGCACGGCGACCGGCGGCCGTTCCCGGTGGCGCTGATCACGCTCGACGAGGAGGAGATCATCCCCTGGGCCAAGGAGCAGGGGCTGCCGACCGACGTCGCCGAGCTGGCCGAGAACGACAAGATCCGCGAGCTCGTCCAGGACTGCCTCGACGGGGTCAACGCCAACCACGCGAAGGTGGCGCAGATCAAGAAGTTCAAGATCCTCGACCACGACCTGTCCCAGGAGACCGGCGAGCTGACGCCGACGCTCAAGGTCAAGCGCAACGTGGTCAACGACAAGTACGCCGAGCTGTTCGACTCGATGTACGGGTAATGACCGCCTTCGGCGGTATTGACCATGCGCGAACTTCGTTCGCGAGTCGGGTAATGACGGCCCGGGCTGAGGAGGTCTGAATGGAAGCGGGCACCGCGCCCCGGCAGACGACCGGGTCGAAGACGATCGCCGACCTGCTGCCCAAGGCGGCCGAGCTCTACGGCGACCGGGTGGCGCAGAAGCACAAGGTGGGCGACGAGTGGCGCGAGGTCTCCTTCCGCCGCATGTGGGAGATCGCCCGCGAGATCGCGCTCGGGCTGGTCGACCTCGGCATCGCGCCGGGCGACCGCGTCTGCCTGCTGGGCAACACGCGCGTCGAGTGGACGTGGGTGGACTTCGCCATCACCGTCACCGGCGCGGTCGTCGTCCCGATCTACCCGACCAACTCCCCGGAGGAGTGCGAGTGGGTCATCGGCAACTCCGACGCCGTGGCCATCGTCTGCGAGGACGCCGGGCAGCTCGCCAAGGTGTTCCAGGTGCGCGACCGCCTGCCGGCGCTGCGGCACGTGATCACGATGACCGACGGCGCCGCGATCACCCTCGACGAGCTGCGCGAGCGCGGCCGCGGGCGCGACGCCGAGCTCGTGCGCCGCTACGAGGCGGTCAAGCCCGAGGACCCCTACACGTTCATCTACACCTCGGGGACGACCGGCCCTCCCAAGGGCTGCGTTCTGACGCATGGCAATTACCGCGCGATCGTCGACTCGGTGGGCGAGCGCGAGCTGTTCCGCGGCGACGACGACCTCGTCTACCTCTACCTGCCGCTGGCGCACGCCTTCGCACTGCTCGTGCAGCTCGGCGCGTTCGACACCGGCGCGCCGATCGCCTACTTCGGCGGCGACACCAAGCGGATCATCCCCGAGCTCAGCGAGACGCAGCCGACGTACCTGCCGAGCGTCCCGCGCATCTTCGAGAAGATCTACACGCTGGTCGCCGGCAACGTCGACGCCGACACCCTGCGCCGCGCGACGGAGGTCGGCGGGCGCTACCACGACCTGCGGGTGGCGGGCGCGGAGATCCCCGCCGAGCTGCAGGAGGCGTACGCGAAGTTCGACGAGGCGCTGTTCAAGAACGTGCGCGCCGCGTTCGGCGGGCGCGTGCGCGAGGCGGTCACCGGCGCCGCGCCGATCGCCAGGGAGATCCTCGAGTTCTTCTGGGCGGCTGGCGTGCCGGTGCTCGAGGGCTACGGGATGACGGAGACCGCCACCGCGGCCACGACGTCGCGGCCCGAGGCGCACAAGTTCGGCACCGTCGGCAAGGCGCTCGGCGGCGTCGAGCTCAAGGTGGCCGAGGACGGCGAGCTGCTCGTCAAGGGGCCGAACATCTTCGCGGGCTACTACAAGAACGCCGACGCCTCGTTCGGCGCGGTCGTCGACGGCTGGCTGCACACCGGCGACCTGGCGACGATCGACGAGGACGGCTACCTCTCGATCGTCGGGCGCAAGAAGGACATCATCATCACCGCCGGCGGCAAGAACCTCACGCCGGCGAACTTCGAGAACGACATGAAGCAGGCGCGCTGGGTCTCGCAGTGCGTCATGCACGGCGACCGGCGCCCGTACCCCGTCGCGCTCATCACGCTCGACGAGGAGGAGATCGTGCCCTGGGCGCGATCCCAAACCCACCCACCCATCGAGGACACGTCGATCGCCGCCCTGACGCAGAACGAGAAGGTGCGCGAGCTCATCCAGGCCGAGGTCGACAAGGCCAACGCGAAGTACGCGCAGGTCGAGCAGGTCAAGAAGTTCGCCATCCTCGACCACGACCTCTCGCAGGAGACCGGCGAGCTCACGCCCACGCTCAAGGTCAAGCGCAACGTCGTCAACGAGAAGTACGCGGAGATCTTCGACTCGTTATACGGGTAATGACCGCCTTCGGCGGTATTGACCTTGCGCGAACTTCGTTCGCGAGGGGGTAATGACCGCCTTCGGCGGTATTGACCTTGCGCGAGCTTCGTTCGCGAGGGGCTAGCGACCGCGTCGGGCGAACGCACAGGTACGCTGGAGTGACGATGCGTACCGACCCCACGGACACCGGCGGCCTCTTCATCGGCCGCCGGCCGGGCACCGCGCCCGTCCGCTACCGCGCGCTGCCGCAGCGCGGCGGCGCCGCCCGCCGGCGGCTCGACCGCACGCTGGCCTTCGCGATCGCCGTGCTCATGGTCGTGGTCAACCTGTTGTTCTGGGGTCCGCTGCCCGCCGCGTGGCTCTGGGTCGGCGCGCAGGTCAACTACCGGACCAACTCGATCAGCCTCGGGATCTTCGTCGCGTTCGTCGGGATGCTGCTCACGCTGATGGGCGCGCTCGCCGTCCTCAAGCGCCTCGACCACGCGTGGGTCCTCGTCCGCCGCGCCGCCGGCTACGACCAGCGCAAGGGGATCATCGGGCCCGTGTTCGCCACGACCGTCGTCGTCGGCACGGTGTGCTTCACGATCTGGCTGGTGTTCATCGCGGGTCTCGGCCCGAGCCTGGCGCCCCGCAGCTGACGCGGTGGGGCTGCTCGACTACTACCGCCAGTTCGAGGGGCTCTCGGAGGACGAGGTCAACGCCGAGCTGCGCCGCAACGCGGCCGAGGAGCGCCAGCGTGCGCTCGCCCGCGTCGACCCGATCGACCTCTCGCAGACGACCTGGCCCGAGCTGCCGCCGCACACCGTCGTCAACGCCGTCACCTACATCGCCCGGCGCGGGCTGCACCGCTACCTCGATCCGCACGCCGGAGAGCTGCGCGGCGAGCTCGCAGCGCTCCACGGCATCGCCGCCGAGCAGGTCGTCGTCGGCAACGGCGCGGCGCAGCTGCTCGCCGCCACCGCCCACGCGCTGATGGAGCCGGGCGACGAGCTCGTCACGCCGTGGCCGTCGTACCCGCTCTATCCGGTCATGGCCCGGCGCGCGCGCGGGCGCGCCGTCCCGGTGCCGGGCTTCGCGGCCGAGGCGATCGTGCGCGCGCTCAACCAGCGCACGCGCATCGTCGCCCTGTGCAACCCCAACGACCCGACCGGCGAGCTGCTCTCCACCGCCGAGCTCGACGAGCTGCTCGGCATGCTGCCCGAGCGCGTCGTCGTGCTGCTTGACGAGGCGCTCGCGCACTACGCCGAGCGGCCGCTCGACGAGACGCTCCCGCTCCTC
Organism: Actinomycetota bacterium; assembly: GCA_005888335.1. The sequence goes on along the minus strand of VAWY01000068.1, from coordinate 54,921 downwards.
GAGCGCCATCCGCGGCTGCTCGTCTTCCGCACGTTCTCCAAGGCGTGGGGGCTCGCCGGCCTGCGCTGCGGCTACGCAATCGGCGCGCCCGACGCCGGGCCGCTGCTCGAGCGCCTCGAGCCCGAGCTGGGGCTCAACGAGCTCGCCCAGGCCGGCGTGCTCGAGGCGCTGCGCGCCACGCGCCCGGCGCTGAACCGGCGGACCGCGGCGGTTCGCGCGGAGCGCAGCCGGCTCGTCGGCGAGCTGCGTGAGGCCGGCTTCGACGTGACCGAGACGCAGGCCAACGTGGTCTGGCTGCGCCGCGACGGGCTCGACGGGGCCGAGCTGGCCGCGCGCCTGCAGCGGGCCGGCGTGATCGTCGCCACGGGCGCGCGCTTCGGCGACCCGACCCGCATCCGCGCCGCGGTCCAGTCGCGGGCCGCGAGCGACCGGCTGGTCCAGGCGCTCAGCCGAGTGTCTTAACCGATTCCGCCGCAGCTGTCGTCGGGCGCGTTCTCGCGCCCCGGCCGCCCTGCGCCCTCGCCGCCCGGCGGCTCGACCTTGCACCACGTGAAGCTTCGCTGCGGGTAGTTGACGCGGACCTGGAAGAGCTGGCCCGACCGCAACGGCGGCGCGGTCGAGGTCCGCGGCCCCACGAACGTGACCGCGATGCACGAGTAGACGACGACGTCCTCGTGACCCTCCGCGGGACCGGGCCGCTGGTCGCAGTCGGTGCGCCGGACCGGCCCGCGGAACTCGCCGCGCCGGACCCGCGCGCGCGCGTCGGCCGTGATCGCGCGCCTGACCGCCGCCAGGATCTCCGCGCGCCCGACGGCGCGCGTGGTCGCCGTGTGCGGCGCGAGGTCGGGGCGAGGCTTCGGCGCCGGCGCCTTCTCGCCACCCCCGCCGTAGCCGCCGAGCGCGACGGCCGCGACGGCCGCGGCGGCCGCGGCGGCTGTGCTAATCGCCGCTGGCCGCGTCGCCCGGCGCCTCCGGCGCCGTGCCGGACTGCCGCAGCAATGCCCCCGTCGTCTGTTCGAGGATCTTGCGCCAGGCGCGGACCTTCTCCTGCTCGGCGGCGAAGTGCTTGACGACCTTGCGCACGCGCGTCGCGGAGATCTCGATCCCGTGGCGCTCGCAGATCTCGTGGAAGCGCTCGTAGTCCTGCGCGAGCTTGAGCGTCACGGTCTCGAAGCCGTGCTTGGCGATCCCCACCCGCGAGGTGAAGTTGAGGATCGACGTCTGGAACATCAGCTCGTCGTTGGGCTCGGGCTCGATGAGCACGATGTCGACGCCCGGGTAGCGCTGCTCCCACTGACGCGCCATCTCGTGCAGGCGCTGGTAGGCGAGCAGCTTGAAGACCTGGTAGCCGATCTGCGGGAACCCCATGTCGCTGACCCGCTGCGGGCGGGGGAAGATGCGCCCCACGCGCTTGGAGAAGTCGTTGACGTACGGGACCAGCGGGTTGACGACCACCACGAACTTCGCGCCCGCCTCGACGGCCAGGTCGACATTGGTGGTGGAGACGATGCCGCCGTCGACGAGTTCGTGGTCGCGAACCTTGACGGGCTTGTAGATCATCGGCAGGGCGGTCGAGGCGCGCACGGCCTGCGAGATCGGCACGTCGTCCCAGCCGACCGCGCCGAAGACGATGCGCTCGCACGTGTCGAGGTCGGTCGCGGTGAGGTAGAGCTCGGGCTCGAGCAGGCGGAAGTCGTCGGAGCGGTCCGGGTCGGACAGCACGTCGCGCATGTACCGCTCGACGCCGGAACCGGAGTACAGGCCGCTCGGCAGGCCCTCGGCCAGGCCGAGCACGAGGTCCATCAGCGACGCGCCCTTGATCTGCCCGGCCACCTCGCGCAGGACGCTGACCGCCTTGAAGGGCATGCTCAGCGCGCTGCGCGCGTACTCCAGGACGTTGGGGCGCAGCAGCGTGCCGACGTCGATGTCGCGGAACGGCGTCGGGACCTGCTGGTTGACGACCCGCATCATCTCCTCGGGCGTCACCCCGTTGGCGGTCAGCGCGGCGACGAACGCGCCCGCCGACGTGCCGACGTAGACGTCGAACTGGTTGACGGTCCGGTTGACCGAAAGCAGGTCGAGCGCCCGCAGCGCGCCGATCTCATAGACCGCGCCGGTGAACCCGCCGCCGCCAAGGACCAGCGCCGTCTTGGAGCGTCGCCGCCGCCGGCGTGGGGCTGCCGCCTTCGTCGCGGGGGCCCTGGCCTTGCCCTTCGGCGCGAGCGGAACGACGTTGTCCATTGCTTCAGAGTGTAGTCCGCAACTCGGAGCGGCTTCACGTGTCACCCTCCTGCGATGCGGCGAGTCTGCGTCGTTCTCGCGCTGCTGGCCGGGCTCTTCGCGTGCCCATCGCCGGCCGGGGCGGTGGATGGTGAGTGGCTACGCGCCAAGCTCGCGCGCGAGATGCGCCTCGCCGGCCCCGGGGCGGGCGCCTACGTCGTCGACCTGACCGGCGAGCGCGCGCTCTTCGCGACGCGCGAGGACGTCCCCCGGCCGCCGGCCTCGGTGGAGAAGCTCTACACGACGGCCACCGCCCTGCTGCGCTTCGGCCCCGACGCCACGCTCGACACGCAGGTCGAGGCCTCTGCGCCGCCGGACTTCGAGGGCGTCGTGGACGGCGACCTCTGGCTGCGCGGCGGCGGGGATCCGACGCTCACCAAGGTCGAACTCGACGTGCTCGCCGCCCAGCTGACCGCCAAGGGGCTGACCGGCGTGCGCGGCGGCGTGGCCGGCGACGGCACCGTCTTCGACCAGTTCCCCGGCTCCTACCGGACGGGCGGGCGCCTCGACATCGACATGGGCGGTGAGCTGGCCGGGCTCGCGATCGACCGCGGGCTGGTGCGCGGGCGCTTCCAGCGCGCCCCGGCGCTGACCGGCGCCCGCGCCCTCGCGAGCGCCCTGCGGCGCCGCGACGTCCGCGTGGCCGGGCGCACCGGCGTCGAGGCCGCCCCGGCCGGCGCGCGGACGCTCGCCACGATCAGCTCGCCTCCGATGCGCCAGCTCGTCGCGCTGACCAACGTCCCGTCGGACAACCTCTATGCGGAGTCGCTGCTCAAGGCGCTCGGCGCGCGCTTCGGCGCCGGCGGCACGACGGCGGCGGGCGCCGCCGTCGTCAGCGCGCAGCTGGCCTCGTTCGGGCTCTACCCGCGGGTCTTCGACGGCTCTGGGCTGGCGCGCGCCGACCGCACCACGCCGCGCCAGGTGGTCGGCCTGCTCGAACGGATGGACCGCACGCAGGTCGCGACCGTGTTCAGGCGCTCGCTGCCCGTGCCCGGCCGCAGCGGCACCCTGCGCAAGCGCATGCGCGGGACCCCGGCGGCCGGGCGCTGCGCGGCCAAGACCGGCACGATCCGCGCCGTCTCGTCGCTCGCCGGCTACTGCACGACCCAGGACGGCCGCCGGGTCGCCTTCGCCTTCCTGATGAGCGGCGTCTACGTCCCCGCGGCGCGACACATCCAGGACCGCATGACCGCGGCGCTGGCCCGCGTCGACCTCGGCCCGCCGACCTAACCCCCCAGGAGCTCGAGCAGGCCCGCCTCGTCGAGCACCGGCACGCCGAGCCGCTCGGCCTTCTCGAGCTTGGAGCCCGGCGACTCGCCGGCGACGACGTAATCGGTCTTCTTCGAGACCGACGACGTGACCCGGCCGCCCGCCGCAGTGATGCGCTCGGTGGCTTCCTCCCTCGTCAGGTCGGGAAGCGTGCCGGTGAGGACGAGCGTCTTGCCGGCCAGCGGCCCGTCCCCCGGCGGCGCGCCCTCCTCCTCCATGCGCACGCCCTGCTCGCGCAGATCGGCGATGAGCGCGCGCATCCGCTCGTCGGCGAGCTGCTCGTGGATGCGCTCGGCCATCTTCGGCCCCACGCCCGGCGTCTCGAGGATCTGCCCGGGGGTCGCCGCCAGCAGCGCGTCGATCGTGCGGAAGCGCTGCGCGAGGTTGCGGCCGGTGACGTAGCCGACCTCCTCGAGCCCGATCGCGAACAGGAGGCGGCCGAACGGCGTGTCCTTCGAGGCCTCGATGTTCGCGATCGTCCGCCGGGCGGAGATCTCGCCGAAGCCCTCCAGCGCGACGAGCTGCTCCTCGGTCAGGCGGTAGAAGTCGGCGGCGGTCCGCACGAGTCCGGCCGACTGCAGCTGCGCGACCTGCTTCTCGCCGAGGCCGTCGATGTCCATCGCGCCGCGTGAGACGAAGTGCTTGAGCAGCTGCCAGCGGCGCTCGGGGCAGTCGCGGTTGGGGCACTTGGTGAACACGCCGTCCTGCGGCTTGACCGTGGGCGTGTCGCAGAACGGGCAGCGCGCCGGCGGCCGCTCGGGCGGCGAGCGGTCGGGGCGCTCGACCGCGTGCGGCGCCGGCGAGACGACCTGCGGGATGACGTCGCCGGCGCGCAGGACGATCACCTCGTCGCCGCGGCGGATGTCCTTGCGGGCGAGGTCCTCCTCGTTGTGCAGCGTCGCGAGCTTCACCGTCACGCCGCCCACGTGCACGGGCTCGAGCTCGCCGAACGGGTGCAGGTCACCGAACTTGCCGACGTTCCACTGGACCGCCTTGAGCGTGCTGATCTTCGTCGTCGGCGGGAACTTCCAGGCGATCGCCCAGCGCGGGTCGCGCCCGACGACCCCGAGGCGCCGCTGCAGCGCGAGGTCGTTGACCTTGACGACCACGCCGTCGATCTCGAAGTCCAGCGCTCCTCGGCGGTCCTGCCAGGCCAGGCACTGCGCGACCACCGCGTCCTCCTCGTCGAGCAGCTTGACGTCCGCGTTGACGCGGAAGCCGTGCTCGCGCAGCCACTCGAGCGCCTCGTAATGGGCCGAGAACGTGACGCCCTCGACGCGCCCGATGCCGTAGCACCACATCGAGAGCGGGCGGTCCGCCGCGAGCTTGGGGTCGAGCTGGCGGATGGTGCCCGCCGCCGAGTTGCGCGGGTTCATGAACGTCGACAGCCCGGCCTCGGCGCGGCGCTCGTTGAGCGCGGCGAAGTCGGGCAGCGACATGTAGACCTCGCCCCGCACCTCGAGCACCGGAGGCGCGTCGTCGATCGACAGCGGGATCGAGGGGATCGTCCGCAGGTTGTGGGTGACGTCCTCGCCGACCTCGCCGTTGCCGCGCGTCGCGCCGCGCACGAGGCGGCCGTTCTCGTAGCGCAGCGAGATCGCGAGGCCGTCGATCTTCGGCTCGGCGACGAACTCGAAGCGCGGGTTCTCGATGCCCTCGCGCGCCAGGTGCGCGCGCATCCGCGCCACCCACGCCCGCAGCTCCTCCTCGGAGCGCGCGTTGGCCAGCGAGAGCATCGGGATCTCGTGGCGGACCTTGGTCAGCTCGGAGACGGGCTCCCCACCGACGCGCTGGGTCGGCGAGTCGGGCGTGACGAGCTCGGGGTGCTCGGCCTCGATGCGCCGCAGCTCGTCGAGCAGCGCGTCGTAGGCGTCGTCCTCGATCTCGGGGTCGTCGAGGACGTAGTAGCGGTAGCCGTGATAGCGCAGCTGCTCGCGCAGCTCCTCGGCACGGGTCGCGACCTCGGTGGCGGTCACGGCTCGACCTCCTCGGCGGCCGGCGCCAGCAGCCGGGCCAGGTCGAAGCGCCGCAGCGCGTCCATCCCGGCGACGTCGGTGAGATCGAAGTGCAGCGGGGTCACGGCGATCTGGCGCTGGGCGACGGCCGCGAGGTCGGTCCCCGGCTCGTCCTCGAACCCCGGGTCGGCGCCGTAGACCCAGTACTGCCGGCGCGGGCCCTGCTCGTCCTTGAGCCGCAGCTCGTCGCGGTAGATGCGCTTGCCCAGCCGGGTGACGGAGACCCCCTCGGGATCGACGCCCGGGACGTTGACGTTGAGCAGCGTGCCGGACGGCAGCGGCACCTCGTCGAGGCGGTCCACGACGCGCGCGGCGAACCGGGCGGCCGCGCCGAAGTCGAACTCCCGCCCGAGCCGGAAGTCCATCTCGCGCGCCGCCGACTGCTGCGAGACCGCGATCGCCGGCAGCCCGAGGACCACGCCCTCGAGGGCGGCGGCGACCGTGCCGCTGTAGGTGATGTCGTCGCCGAGGTTGGCGCCGTGGTTGATGCCCGACACGACCGCCTCCGCCTCGAAGCCCTCGATGAGGCCGAGCTTGGCCAGGCGCACGCAGTCGACCGGCGTGCCGTCGGTCGCGTAGCCGTGCGTGCCGTCATCGAAGTCGACGCGCTCGACCCACAGCGGGCGGCGCGTGGTGATCGAGCGGGCCATCGCCGAGCGGTTTCCGTCGGGCGCGATCACCGCCAGCTCGATGTCGGGGATCTCGAGCAGCGCGCGGCGCAGGACCTGCAGCCCGTCGGCCCAGATGCCGTCGTCGTTGGTGAGGAGGACACGCATGAAGGTCTCAGCCTAGTAACGCACCCGGGCGAGATAGAGCCCGTGCGCGGGCGCCGTCACACCCGCGTCACGCCGGTGCGCACCCTGTAACAGCCGCGTGAAGGACTCGAGCGTCCGGCGCCCCCCGGCGACCTGGAGCATGGTGCCGACGAGCACGCGGTTCATCTGGCGCATGAACGCGTCGGCCTCGATCCAGAACTCGAGGACGTCGTCGGCGCCATCCCGCCACGCCGCCTCCAGCACCACGCGCCGGAAGCGCACGTGGTCGGTCTCGGTCGGCGTGAAGGCGGTGAAGTCGTGCTCGCCGGCCAGCGCCCGCGCGCACGCGTCGAGCACATCGCGGTCGACGCGGTAGGGCCAGTGCAGCGCGCGGCCGCGCTCGAACGGGCTGGGCGCGCTGCGCGCGAGCACGCGGTAGCAGTACGTGCGCGAGCGGGCGCCGGCGCGGGCGTCGAAGTCGTCCGGCGCGCCTTGCGCGGCGAGGACCGCGATCTCATCCGGCAGCAGCGCGTTGACGCCGGTGAGCCGCGGTGGCGGGCCCTCGTAGCTCGCCACCTGACCCAGCGCGTGCACGCCGACGTCGGTGCGGCCGGCGACGGTCAGCGCCACCTCGCGCCGCAGGACGATCCCCAGCGCGCGCTCGAGCTCCTCCTGGACCGTGCGGCGGCCGGGCTGGCGCGCCCAGCCGGCGAACGGCCCGCCGTCGTAGGCGATGTCCAGGCGGGTGATCAGCGCGCGGTCAGCCGCCGCCCGCGCACGCGCCGCCGCGCCGGCGGCGCCTGCTCGGTGAGGCGCAGGGCTTCGAAGACCATGATGACGAGGCCCGCCGCCTTGATCTCCTCGGCGTGCGGGTCCGCGGCGATGCGCTCCTTCGCCCGCGCCTCGATCTCCTGCGCCTGACCGAGCAGCCCGGCGGCCGCCTCGGCCAGCTCCTTCCAGCCCTGCGGGTCGAGCTCCATCCGCAGCCGGCTGATGTGCGCGTCCGGGCGGTCGAAGCCGCCGGCCGCCGCCGACGCGCGCGCGTACTCGTCGATCGTCTGCAGCGCCGCTCCCACCGCGGCCTGCTTGGCGATCGGCGTGGCCTCGCCCCACGCCTCGTCGGAGATCCGCGGGCGCTCCTTGGCGCGGTAGTGGTGCGCGACCGCCCCGCGCACGCGCGTCTCGTCCACGAGCTCGATCAGCTCGAGCTGATGCAGCGTGCGCACGTGGTAGGCCACCGTGCCCAGCCGCGAGCCCAGCCAGTCGGCGAGCTCGACGGGGCTGGCCGTGCGCTCCTGGAGCATGGCCAGGATGCGCACGCGAAGCGGATGGCTGAAGGCCTTGACGAAGCGGGGGTCGTCGATGTTCGTGATCGGCTTCACGGCTCGTCCAGCATCTCACGCAATCGCCCAGATAGCCGGTGCAACCGAACCTTAACGGTCCCGACCGGCAGACCCAGGCAGTTCGCCGATTGAACATGGGTCAGGTCCTCCCAGAAGCGCGCCGCGAGCAGCCGCCGGTCGCGCGCGTCGAGCGTGGCGAGCGCCCGCTGGACGTCGGCGCGCACCACGACGGAGGCTTCCGGCGACGGCGTCTCCTCGCCGGTGACCTCTTCGAGTGGTCGCTCGCGGTTCCCGGCGACCAGGCGCAGCGCCTCGCGCCGGGCGATGGTGGCGATCCACGGGTCCGGCCGCTCGGGCGTGCGGCAGCGCGCCTGTTGGCGCCAGGCGCGGATCACGGCCTCCTGGGCGGCGTCCTCGGCGGCCGCGTTGCGGCCGAGCACCCGTTGGGCCTCGCGTAGGCACAGCGCGCGGGCCCAGGACCAGTCCCACCCGATCGGCCCGGCGGCAGGGGCCTGATCGGACATGCACGGGCCAGGATCCCCATTGTTGAAACCATTTGAGCGCTTCGCGGGGTCAACCATCCATGACCCCGACGCTCATTGCCCCGGCGCGTGACGCTTACGACGCCCTGGCGCCCGTCTACGACGTCCTCACGGCTCGCTACGCCTACGACCGCTGGCTGGCTGCCCTGGAGGACCTGGCCCTTGATCACGGCCTCGCCGGCCACCGCGTGCTCGACGTCGCCTGCGGCACGGGCAAGAGCTTCCTGCCGCTGCTCGAGCGCGGCTGGGAGGTGACCGCCTGCGACATCTCAGGCGAGATGGCCGCTCGCGCGGCCGAGAAGGCCGCCGGCCGCGCCGACGTCCACGTCGCCGACATGCGGGCCCTGCCCGTCTACGGCGAGTTCGACCTGATCACCTGCCTCGACGACGCGATCAACCACCTGCTCGACCCCGAGGACGTGGTCGACGCGCTGGCGGGAATGCGCGACAACCTCGCCCCCGGCGGGCTCGTGGCGTTCGACGTCAACACGCCCGTCGCCTACCGGGCAGCGGCCTGCGACGCCGTCATCGAGGACGACGACTCGCTGGCCGTGTGGCGCGGCAGCGGCGGGTGCCTGACCGCCCCGGGCGGCGAGGTGGAGGTCGTCGTCGAGGTCTTCACGCGCGCCGACGGCGACCTCTGGGCGCGCCGCCGCAGCCGCCAGCGCCACCGCCACTACCCGCTCGCCGAGCTGTGCGAGCTCGTCGAGGCCGCCGGCCTGCGCGTCGTCGCGCTGCGCGGCCAGTGGCCGGGCGCCGTGCTCGACGCCGACGTCGACGAGGAGCGCCACCCCAAGGCCGTGTTCCTCCTCGCGAAAGGAGGGGTGACGTGATCTACGTCCCGTAAGCGAGAAAGCTCCGGCGGGCCGCCCGCTCGCGAACGAAGTTCGCGGAAGGTCAACACCGCCGAAGGCGGTCGTTGCCCCGCTCGCGAACGAAGTTCGCGGAAGGTCAACACCGCCGAAGGCGGTCGTTACCCCGCGCCTTCAGCGCGTGAGCTGGCGGCGCCGCGGGGCGCTCAGCGCGCGCCGTACCGCGCGCGAGGACCACGCGTGCCCAGCCAGCGCGGCGCCCCACGGCACGATCGTCCACGCCGGCCAGAACTCGCCGCCGCCGGTCAACGCCCACGTGCCCACCAGCGCGCCGTTGACCATCACGTAGGTGCCGGCATGCGCGCGCAGCATCGCCCGGTTCACGCGGGCGGCTGCGCCCTTCGCCGCGCCCGCCCGCACGCCGCCGGGCAGGTCGGTGAACAGCGCGCGCAGTTCGGCGCGGTAGCGCGCCCGCGCCGCCTGGTCGACACGCTCCTCGAGCTCGGCGGCGTCGAGCCGGCCGGCGGCGTAGTGGCGCCGCAGCGCCCGCAGGGCGCGCTCGCGGTCGGTGTCCGAGGCCCGCGTCACGCGCGGAACGATACGCCGCGCCCGCGCCCCCTTGCGAGCTTCGGCTCCGACCTCAGACCAGCTCGAGCAGGACCATCTCGGTCGCGTCGCTGCGCCGCGGCCCCAGCTTGAGGATGCGCGTGTAGCCGCCCGGCCGCTGACCGTAGCGCGGCGCGACCTCCTCGAACAGCTTGTACACGGTGAACTTGTCCTGCCCGAGGGCCGAGAGCGCCTGCCGGCGCGCGTGGAGATCGCCGCGCTTGGCCAGCGTGATCAGCTTCTCGACCTCGGGCTTGACCGCCTTGGCCTTCGCCTCGGTCGTCTTGATCCGCTCGTGCTGGATGACCTCCTTGCAGAGGTTGGCCAGCAGCGCCTTGCGATGGGACGCGTCCCGGGAGAGCTTGCCGCGCTGCTTGGAGTGGCGCATGGCGGCTAATCCTCGCGCAGATTGAGCCCCCGCGCGTGCAGGGTCTCGATGACCTCGTCGATCGACTTCTTCCCGAAGTTGGGGATCGCGTTGAGCTCGCCCTCCGACTTCGAGACCAGGTCGCCGACCGTCTGGATGCCAGCGCGCTTGAGGCAGTTGTACGAGCGCACGCCGAGCTCGAGCTCCTCGATGAGGATGTCGTCCATCGGCCCGCCGCCCGTGCCCGGGCCGGCCGCCGCCGCGCCGTTGGTCGCCTGCTCGAGCGCCCCGCCCGGGCCGGCGCGCAACTCCTCGACCCGGTCGGCGTCGGTGAAGATCGCCAGCTGCGAGATGAGGATCTCCGCCGCCTCGCGCAGCGCCGCGGTCGGCTCGATCGAGCCGTCGGTCTCGATGTCGATCGTGAGCTTGTCGTAGTCGGTGCGCTGGCCGACGCGGGCGCCCTCGACCGCGTAGGCGACACGCCGCACCGGCGAGAAGATCGAGTCGATCGGGATGACGCCGATCGGCTGGTCGGGCGACTTGTTCTCGTCCGCCGGCCGGTAGCCGCGCCCGCGCCCGATCGTCATGTACATCTCGAGCTTGGCCTTGCTCTCGAGCGTCGCGATGTGCACGTCGGGGTTGAGGATCTCGACGCCGGCCGGCAGGTCGATGTCCTTGGCGGTGATGTCGCCGGGTCCGGTGACCACGAGCGGCGCCTCGACCTCGGTCGCGTCGGAGTGCATCCGGCAGACGATGCCCTTGAGGTTGAGGACGATGTCGGTCACGTCCTCCTTGACGCCCTTGATGGTCGAGAACTCGTGCGCGACGCCCTCGATCCGCACGCTCGTCACCGCCGCGCCGGAGAGCGAGGACAGGAGAACGCGGCGCAGCGAGTTGCCGAACGTGTAGCCGAAGCCGCGGTCGAGAGGCTCGATGGTGAACGTGCCGCGGTTCTCTTCGACGCTTTCGCTGGTGATCCGGGGGACTTGGAAGTCGAGCATCGGGTCCTGATCTTTCGTGTGTTCAAGGCCGGCGGAAGGATGGGCCGGCCGGCGCGCAGTCGTGCGCGCCTCGGCAAGTCGGGCTACTTGGAGTACAGCTCGACGATGAGCTGCTCCTGCACGGGAGCAGCGATCTCGCGACGCTCGGGCTTGCGCAGCACCTTCGCGGTCAGCGAGTCGTGGTCGGCCTGCAGCCAGGCGGGAACCTGGCCGGTCAGCTCGGTCGCGTCGCGGATCACCGGCTCGGCGGGCGTGCCCGCCTTGACCGCGATGACGTCGCCGTCGCGCACCTGGTAGCTCGGGATGTCCACGCGGCGGCCGTTGACGGTCCAGTGGCCGTGGCGGACGAGCTGGCGCGCCTGGCGCCGCGAGGAGGCGAAGCCGAGCCGCACCAGGACGTTGTCGAGCCGGCACTCGAGCATGCGCAGGAGGTTCTCGCCCGTGATGCCGGGCTGGCGCGACGCCTTGTCGTAGTAGCCGCGAAACTGGTTCTCGAGCACGCCGTAGTAGCGCCGCGCCTTCTGCTTCTCGCGCAGCTGGACGCGGTACTCGGACTGCTTCTGGCGGCCGCGGCCATGCTCGCCGGGCGGGTAGGAGCGCCGCTCGACGCCGCACTTGTCCGTGAGGCAGCGCTCGCCCTTGAGGAACAGCTTCTGTCCCTCGCGGCGGCACTGCTTGCACTGTGGTCCCGTGTCTCGTGCCATGGCGGCTCCTAGACCCGCCGCCGCTTCCGGGGGCGGCAGCCGTTGTGCGCTTGCGGAGTGACGTCGCGAACGCCGGTGACCTCCAGGCCGGCGGCCTGCAGCGACCGGATCGCGGTCTCGCGGCCCGAGCCCGGGCCCTTGACGAAGACCTCGACCTTCTGCAGGCCCTGCTCGATGCCCTTGCGGGCCGCGGCGTCCGCGGTGACCTGGGCGGCGAAGGGGGTTGACTTGCGCGAGCCCTTGAAGCCGGCGCCGCCGGCGGACTCCCAGGCGATGACGTTGCCCTCGCGATCGGTCAGGGAGACGATCGTGTTGTTGAACGACGTCTTGATGTGTGCCTGCCCGATCGGGATGTTCTTCTTGGGGCGGCGGCGGCCACGCTGGGGCCGCTTCGGGGCGGGGCTCACTTACTTCTTGCCCGCCTTCTTCTTCCCGGCCACCTGCATCCGCTTGGGGCCCTTGCGCGTGCGCGCGTTGGTCTTGGTGTTCTGGCCGCGGACCGGCAGCCCGCGACGGTGGCGCAGCCCGCGGTAGCAGCCGATCTCCATCAGCCGCTTGATGTCCTGGGAGCGCTCGCGGCGCAGATCGCCCTCGACCGTGAGGTTGCGGTCGATGGCGTCGCGCAGCTTGCCGACCTCGTCCTCGGTGAGGTCGCGCACGTAGGTGTCCGGCGAGACACCGACCTGTGCGAGGAGCTCGTTGGAGGTCGACCGGCCGATGCCGTAGATGTAGGTCAGCCCGATCTCCACGCGCTTGTTGAGCGGGATGTTGATGCCTGAGATGCGCGCCATGCCCTAACCCTGCCGCTGCTTGTGTCGCGGGTTGGAGCAGATGACCAGCACCGCGCCGTGGCGGCGGATGATCTTGCACTTCTCACACATCGGCTTGACCGACGGTCGTACCTTCATGGAACCTTTCGGCGGGGAGTCCTGAGAGGGGCGCGGGCGCACAGGCGCACGCGTCCGCGCGCGACCCAGCAAGATAGCACAGCGCCTCTGGCGCCCGGCCCGCTGGGCGGGGGCTTGCGGGGGGCTCAGGCGGCGCTGACCTGGCGCCCGTACTCGTGCCAGGGGGTGAGGATCCGCGGGCCCTCCGCGGTGATCGCCACCGTGAACTCGAAGTGCGCGGCGAGCGAGCCGTCCTGCGAGAAGATCGCCCACCCGTCGGCGCCCATGCGCACCGCGTGGCGGCCCGCCGTCGTCATCGGCTCGATGGCCAGGACCATGCCCTCCTCGAGCAGCGGGCCGCGGCCGGGCTCGCCGAAGTTCGGGATCTGCGGGTCCTCGTGCATGTCGCGGCCGATGCCGTGACCCACGAGCGAGCGCACGATCGACAGCCCCTCGGACTCGACGGTGCGCTGGATGGCGTGCGAGACGTCGCCGAGGCGGTTGCCCGGGCGCGCCTGCTCGACGCCGGCGAACAGCGACCTCTCGGTCACGCCGAGCAGCTTGCGGGCGACGGGCGTGACCGGGCCGACCGGGAAGGTGCGCGCGGCATCGGCGACCCAGCCGTCGAGCACCACGCCGACGTCGATCGAGATCAGGTCGCCGCGCTCGAGCGCGTACGGGCCGGGGATGCCGTGGACGACCATCGAGTTCGGCGACGCGCAGATCGAGCCCGGGAAGCCGCGGTAGCCCTTGAAGGCCGGCTCGGCGCCCTGCGAGCGGATGAAGCGCTCGGCGGCCGCGTCGAGCTCGGCCGTCGTCACGCCTGGGCGCACCTTGCCCTCCAGCAGCCGCAGCGTCCGGACCAGGAGATCCCCCGCGGCGGCGATCTTCGCCACCTCCTCCGGGGTCTTGCGGATGATCAAATCTGTTCCTCGAGCCGCAGCGTGGCGAGCGTCGCGCGGATGTGGTCGTGGACCTCGGTGGGCGACCGGGTGCCGTCGAAGCGCTTCAGCAGCTCGCGCTCGTCGTAGAAGTCGATGAGCGGCGCGGTCTTCTCGCGATACGTCTCGAGGCGATTGCGGATCGTCTCGGGCTTGTCGTCGTCGCGCTGGATGAGCTTCAGCCCGTCGATGTCGCACACGCCCTCGCGCTTGGGCTTGTTGAACTCGACGTGGTAGACGTGGCCGTTCTTGCACTGGCGCCGGCCCGACAGCCGCCGGACGATCTCCTCGTCGGGCGCCTCGATGAGGAGCACGGCGGTCAGGCTGCGGCCGAGCTCGTCCAGCGCCTCCTCGAGCGCCTCGGCCTGCGCGACGGTGCGCGGAAACCCGTCGAGGATGAAGCCGTCCTGGGCCTCCTCCTCGTTCAGGCGGTCGCGGATGATCCCGATGATCAGCTCGTCGGGGACAAGATCGCCGGCCTTCATGATCGGCTCGGCCTGCTTGCCGAGCTCGGTCCCCTGGGCGACCGCGTCGCGCAGGATGTTGCCGGTGGCGTAGTAGGGCAGCCGGAAGTCGCCCTGCAGGCGCTCGGCCTGTGTGCCCTTGCCCGCTCCCGGCGGCCCGAGCAGCACGAGGTTGAGCTCACTCATGCCGTTCCCCCCGCCCCGCGAACGAAGTTCGCGCAAGCGAAGACGAAGTCTTTGCCGCTCACTTCAGGAAGCCCTCGTAGTTGCGCATCATCAGCTGCGCCTCGAGCTGCTTCATCGTGTCCAGCGCGACGCCGATGACGATCAGCAGCGAGGTGCCGCCGAAGAAGAAGTTCGCCGAGGTGCGGGCGATCAGGATCGTCGGCAGCGCGGCGATCGCCGCCAGGTACAGCGCGCCAGGGAAGGTCAGCCGGGCGAGGATGCGGTCGAGGAACTCGGCGGTCGGCCGGCCGGGCCTGACCCCCGGGATGAAGCCCCCGTACTTCTTGAGGTTGTCGGCCTGGTCGACCGGGTTGAAGGTGACCGCCGTGTAGAAGTACGTGAACAGGATGATCAGCACCGACTCGCCTATCACGTAGGGCGCCTTGCTCGGCGAGAAGAAGTTCGAGAAGTCCGTCGCCCAGCCGGTGTTGAGCAGCTGCCCGACCGTCGGCGGGAAGGCCATCAGCGAGGCGGCGAAGATGACCGGGATGACGCCGGCCATGTTGACGCGCAGCGGCAGGTAGGTCTGGCCGCCCGCGGTCATCCGGCGCCCGATCACGCGCTTGGCGTACTGGACGGGGATGCGCCGCTGGCCCTCCTGGATGAAGACGACGGCGCCCACGACGGCCAGCGCGATGAACGGCATCATCACCCGGAAGACCTGATCGTCGTTGGTCCACCACGCCTGCACGCCGTGCGGCAGCCGCGAGACGATCGACGCGAAGATCATCAGCGAGATGCCGTTGCCGATCCCGCGCTGCGTGATCAGCTCGCCCATCCACATCAGCAGGATCGTGCCGGCGGTCAGCGAGACGACGATCAGGAAGACGTGCGGGGCGTCGAAGTGCTCGATGACCGGCTGCCCGGCGCTGGCGCTGAACGAGCGGAACAGGAAGACGTAGCCGATCGACTGTGCGAAGGCCAGCGCGACGGTCAGGTAGCGCGTGTACTGCGTGATGCGCGCCGTCCCGACCTCGCCCTCCTTCTGGAGCTTCTCCAGCGAGGGCACGACGACGGTCAGCAGCTGCAGGATGATCGACGCCGTGATGTAGGGCATGATCCCGAGCGCGAAGATCGCGATCCGCGACAGCCCGCCGCCGCTGAACACGTTGAGGAAGTTCAGGACGCCGCCACCGCCGAACTGCTTCTGGATGTCCTCGACCGCGGCGGTGTTGACGCCCGGGACCGGCACGTGCGAGCCCAGGCGGTAGAACAGCAGCAGCATCGCCGTGAAGGCCAGCTTCTTGCGGATGTCCGCGACCGTGAACGCGCTGAGGATCGTCGAGAGCATGCGAGTCGCTCAGGGTAGCTGAGGCGAGCGCCCGGCGAGAGGGCGACGGTGCGCCTAGTCGACGACGACCGCGGTGCCGCCCGCGGTCTCGATGGCCTCGCGCGCCGCGCCGCTGAACTTGTGCGCGTGGACGGTCAGCTTCTTGGAGAGCGTGCCCTTGGCCAGGACCTTGACCGGCACGTCCCTGCGGGTGCCCAGGCCCTTGGCCCTGAGCGCATCCAGCGTGACCTCGTCGCCGGCCTCGAAGCGCCGCTCGAGGTCCTGGAGGTTGACCGCCTGCGTGTGGGTGCGGAACGGCTCGAACGGCATCGACTTCTTCATGTGCGGGCCGCGCAGCTTGCGCATCCGCATGTGGATGGGCATCTGGCCGCCCTCGAAGTTGGACCGGGTCTTCGAGCCCGAGCGCGAGCCCGCGCCCTTCTGGCCGCGGCCGGCGGTCTTGCCCGTGCCCGAGCCCTCGCCGCGCCCGACGCGCTTGCGCGCCTTGCGCGAGCCGGGGGCCGGCTTGAGCGTGTGCAGCCCGATGCGCGGTTCGTCAGCCATCGACCCTCACCAGATGCCGGACGCGGTGGACCATGCCTCGCGTCTGCTCGTTGTCCTTGACCTCGACGCTGTGGCCGATCCGGCGCAGGCCGAGCGAGCGCAGCGTGTCGAGCTGCGTCTTGTTCGAGCCGTTGCGCGACTTCACCTGCGTGACCTTCATGCCGCCGGCGTCTCCTCCGGCTCGGTCGGGGCCTCGGCCTCGGCCGCGGTCTCGGCAGGCGGCTCGTCCTCGCGCGCCTGCAGCCCGAGCACGGCGTTGACCGACAGTCCGCGCAGGTCGGCGACCTCCTCGGGCCGGCGCAGCTGCTGCAGGCCGGTCACCGTGGCCTTGACGAGGTTGATCGGGTTCTGCGTGCCCAGCGACTTGGAGAGGATGTCGTGGATGCCCGCCAGCTCGAGCACGGCGCGCACGCCGCCGCCGGCGATGACGCCGGTGCCCGGCGAGGCCGGCTTGAGGAACACGCGGCCCGAGCCGTAGATGCCGGTCGTCTCGTGGGTGATCGTCGAGCCGTGCTTCGGCACGCGGAAGAGGTTCTTCTTGGCCTGCTCGACCCCCTTCTGGATCGCGACCGGGACCTCGTTGGCCTTGCCGTAGCCCACGCCGACGACCTCGCGCTCGTCGCCGACCACGACCAGGGCGGTGAACGAGAAGCGCCGGCCGCCCTTGACGACCTTCGCGACGCGGTTGATCTCGACGACGCGCTCCTGGAGGTCCAGGCCGGCGGCGCTGACGCTGCGATCGATTGCGGTGAGAGTGGCCATGGCTCCTAAATGGCGAGCCCGCCCTCACGGGCTCCGTCGGCGAGCGCCTTCACGCGCCCGTGGTAGCGGTACCCGCCGCGGTCGAACACGGCGCGCTCGACGCCGGCGGCCTTGGCACGGTCGGCCAGCAGGGCGCCCACGCGGGTGGCCTGCTCCATCGGCTTGAGGTCGCGCACCTCGGCCTCCGTCCACTGCGCGGCGGCGATCGTGCGGCCGGACTCGTCGTCGACGAGCTGGGCGAAGACGCCGCGATTCGACCGCCGCACCGACAGCCGCGGGCGGGCGGCCGTGCCGACGACCTTGGCGCGCACCCGGCGGCGGCGGCGCAGGCGGCGCTGCTCATTCGTCTGGACGGTCACGCCCGCTTGCCCACCTTCCGGGCGACGTACTCGCCCTGGTAGCGGATCCCCTTGCCCTTGTAGGGCTCGGGCGGGCGCTGCTTGCGGATGTTGGCGGCGACCTCGCCGACGAGCTGCTTGGAGATGCCCTTGACCACGACGCGGGTGGGCGACGGGACCTCGAAGGTGATGCCCTCGGGCGCCTTGATCGGCACCGGATGCGAGTAGCCGAGCGCGAGCTCGAGGTCGCGGCCCTTGAGCTGGGCGCGATAGCCGACGCCCTGGATCTCCAGCGTCTTGGAAAAGCCGGTGGTGACGCCCTCGACCATGTTGGCGATCAGCGAGCGCGTCAACCCGTGCAGGGCGCGGTGCTCGCCGCGGTCGGTCGGGCGCTTGACGAGCAGCTCGCCGTTGGACTTCTCGACCGAGATGTCGCGGTTGATGCGCTCCTCGAGCTGGCCGCCGGGGCCGGCGACCCGCACGACCTCGGGCTCGATCGTCACCGTCACGGTGTCGGGCACGGGGATGGGCTTCTTGCCGATGCGGCTCATGCGTGCATGTCCTCCGTTCGGCTCACGTGCCCCTGGGGGCGTGGAGGACCAAGCTGGGCGGTCGACGCGGACGAAGTGCTTGCTGGATGCAAGCATGAGGACGCGGCGGCCGATCCAGCGCCGGTCATCCGCGTCATCCAGGGGTGCGTGAGTCGGACGGGGGGCATGCTCACCAGACCTCCGCCACGACCTCGCCGCCCACGCCGGCCTGGCGCGCCTCGTGGCCCGTCATGACGCCGCGCGACGTCGAGACGATCGACGTGCCCATCCCGCCCTGGACCTTGCGGATCCCCGTCGAAGGCGCGTAGTGGCGCTGGCCGGGCCGCGAGACGCGGCGCAGCCCGGAGATGGCGGACCGGCGGTCGTCGGTGTATTTGAGGCGGACCCTGATCAGCTCGGCGGGCTGCCCCTCAGCGGGAGGCACGATCTCGAAGGACTCGATGTAGCCCTGCTCGCGCAGGATCCGCGCCATCTCGCGCTTGAGCCGGGACGACGGGATGTCGGCCGTCTCGTGGGCGGCGTGGATGGCGTTGCGGATCCGCGTCAGGAAGTCGGCGATGGGGTCGGTCGTGGCCATGGGTGCTGCGCTCGGTCTACCAGCTGCTCTTGGTCATCCCGGGGATGAACCCGCCGTGGGCCAGCTCCCGCAGGCAGATCCGGCAGATGCCGAACTTGCGATAGACGGCGCGCGGACGGCCGCAGCGGCGGCACCTACTGTACTGGCGGGTCTTGAATTTGGCGGGGCGGGCCTGGGCGACCCGCTTGGACGTCTTCGCCATGGTCTCCTAAGTGGTCTCTCGGGTGAAGGGCATGCCGAAGGCCTCGAGCAGCGCCTCGGCCTCCTCGTCGGTGCGCGCCGACGTCGTGATGGTGATGTCGAGCCCGCGCACCTGGTCGATCGCGTCGTAGTCGATCTCCGGGAAGATGATCTGCTCGCGCACGCCCATGGAGTAGTTCCCGCGGCCGTCGAACGAGCGGCGGCTGAGCCCGCGGAAGTCGCGGATGCGCGGGATGGCGATCGACATCAGCCGGTCGAGGAACTCGTAGGCGCGCGCGCCGCGCAGCGTGACGGCGAGCCCCACGGGCATGCCCTCGCGCAGCTTGAACGCGGCGATCGACTTGCGGGCGCGCCGCACGCTGGGACGCTGGCCGGCGAGCGTCGCCAGCTGCCCGGTGGCCGCCTCGAGCATGCGCGAGTCCTGCTTGGCGTCGCCCACGCCCATGTTGACGGTGATCTTCTCGATGCGCGGGACCTGCATGATGCTCGAGTAGCCGAAGCGCTCGATGAGGGCCGGGCGGATCTCCTCGAGGTAGCGGGTCTTGAGGCGGGCGGTGGTGGGGGCTTCGGTGGCCATGGCCTCAGTCGATCTGGGTGCCGGAGCGCCTCGCGACGCGCGCCTTCTTGCCGTCGGTGGTCGTCGTCGTGCCGAGCCGCGTCGGCTTCTTGGTCTTGGGGTCGACCAGCGCCACGTTGGAGACGTGGATCGGCCCCTCGCGCTCGATCACCCCGGCCTGCGCGTTCGGGTTCAGCGCTGACGGGCGCTGGTGGCGCTTGACGATGTTCAGGCCCTCGACGTAGACGCGCCGCTTGACGGGCTCGACGCGCAGCACGCGGCCGGTCTTGCCCTTGTCCTTGCCGCTGATGACGACGACCTCGTCGTCGCGGCGAATGCGCAGGTTGACGCCCATCAGAGCACCTCCGGGGCCAGCGAGATGATCTTCATGAAGCCGCCGTCGCGCAGCTCGCGCGCGACCGGGCCGAAGATGCGCGTGCCGCGCGGGTTGTTCTGCGCGTCGATGATCACCGCGGCGTTCTCGTCGAAGGCGATGTAGGTGCCGTCGTTGCGACCGAACGGCTTCTTGGTGCGCACGACGACCGCGGTCACGACCTCGCCCTTCTTGACGGCGCCCTGCGGGTTGGCCTGCTTGACGGTCGCGGTGATGATGTCGCCGACGCCCGCGTAGCGGCGCTTGTGGCCGCCCTTGACGCGGATGCAGAGGATCTCGCGGGCGCCGGTGTTGTCGGCGACCTTGAGCCGCGTCTCGTTCTGGATCATCGGGCCCGCTCCAGCACCTCGACCAGGCGCCAGCGCTTGGTCTTGGACAGCGGCCGCGACTCGACGACGCGGACGAGGTCGCCCTCGTGGGCGTCGTTGCTCGGGTCGTGGGCATGCAGCGTCGACGACGAGCGCACGACCTTCTCGTAGAAACGGTGACGGCGGGCGATGTCGATGCGCACCGTGATCGTCTGGTCGGCCTTGTCGGAGACGACCCTGCCCAGACGCTCCTTCGGGCGGCCCGTGGTCGGCTCGTGCACGGCGAGCGTCGGCTCGGCGGCCGCGGTCGTGGTCGCCTTGGCCCGCTCGCGCTCCTTCAGACGCCGGCGCCGGCGCTGCGCCGCCTTGCGCTTGCGCTCGGCGTCGCGGTCGGCCTGGCGCTCCTCGCGCGAGCGCGGGGCGCGCTGCGACGCGGCGGCCTGCTTGGCGGCGGCGCGCTGCTCCCGGCGCGGGAGAGCAGGCGGCGGCGGGCTGACGTCGCCCGCCGGGCGGTCCTCCTCGGACTCGACGTCGGCAGCGGCGGGCTCCTCCGCCGCGGCCGCGCCCTCGGGCTCGGTGCCCTCGGTAGGCGCAGCCTCAGCGGCCGTCTCTTCCTCAGTCGTCTCGGGAGTCTCTTCGTCAGCCATGTCGCAGGGTGTGGGTGTCGATGCCGCGCTGTTGGGCGATGGTCAGGGCGCGAGCCAGACCGCGCTTGGCGGTGCCCAGGCCCGCCGTGTTCTCGAGCTCGCCGGTCGCGTGCTGGAAGCGCAGGCCGAACGCCTCGCGGCGCTGGGTGCGGACGTGCTCGACGAGCTCGGTGTCGGAGAGGTCGCGCAGATCCTTGGACTTCACGCCGCCTCGGCCTCCTCGCGGGTCACGACCTTCGTGCGCACCGGGAGCTTGTGCCCGGCCAGGCGCATGGCCTCGCGGGCCAGCGAGTCCGGCACGCCGGCCAGCTCGAACATCACGCGCCCGGGCTTGACCACGGCGACCCAGCCCTCGGGCGAGCCCTTGCCCGAGCCCATGCGGGTCTCGGCAGGCTTCTTCGTGAAGGGCTTGTCGGGATAGACGTTGATCCAGACCTTGCCGCCGCGCTTCATCTTGCGGGTCATCGCGATACGCGCGGCCTCGATCTGGCGGTTGGTCAGCCAGCCCTGGTCGAGCGCCTTGAGGCCGTACTCGCCGAACTGGACGCGGGTCTGCCCGCGGCTGAGACCGTGCCGGCGCCCGCGGTGCTGCTTGCGGTGCTTGACGCGCTTGGGCGAGAGCATCTAGCGGCCACCTCCTCGCGGCCCGCCGCCGCCGCGCCCGCCGCCGCCCGCGCCGCGGGGGCCGCCGCCCCCGCCGCCGCCGCGGCCGCCGCGCCCGCGGCCGCCGCCGGGCCCGCCCGGGCCGCCGGGGCCGCCGCCGCGCCCGCCGCGCCCGCGCCCGTCGCCGCGGCCGCGCCCGCGGCCCTCGCGGTCGTCGCGGCCGGTCGGCGGCGCCGGGGCCTCCATCTCGGTCAGATCAACGCCGGTGAAGCCCTCGGGCATGATCTCGCCCTTGTTCATCCAGCACTTCACGCCGATGCGGCCGAACGTCGTGCGCGCCTCGTAGAAGCCGTAGTCGATGTCCGCGCGCAGCGTGTGCAGCGGGACGCGGCCGTCCGAGTAGCTCTCGGTGCGCGCCATCTCGGCGCCGCCGAGCCGCCCGCCAACCTGGATCTTGCAGCCCTTGGCCCCCGAGCGCATCGCGCTGGTCAGCGCGCGCTTCATCGCGCGGCGGAACGCGACGCGGTTCTGGAGCTGCTCGGCCACCGACTGCGCGACGAGCTTCGCATCGAGCTCGGGCCGCTTGATCTCGAGGATGTTGACCTTGATGGCCTTGCCGGTCATCCGGTGCAGGTCCTTGCGCAGCGCATCGACCTCGGTGCCCGACTTGCCGATCACGATCCCCGGGCGCGCGGTGTGGATGTTGACCTCCACCTCGTTGGCGTCCTTGCGGATCGTGATGTCCGACAGTCCGGCGTGCGCGAGCTTGCCGGTGATGTGGCCGCGGATGCGCACGTCCTCGTCGAGGTAGTCGGCGAAGTGGCGCTCGTTGAACCAGTTGGACTTCCAGTCGTGGATGTACCCGACGCGCATGGCCTCGGGGTGCACCTTCTGCCCCATCAGGACTCCTTCGGCGTCAGGGTGATCGTCAGGTGGCTCGTGCGCTTGCGGATCCGCGTCGCGCGGCCCATGGCGCGCGGGCGGAAGCGCTTGAGCGTCGGCCCCTCGTCGGCGAAGGCGGCGAGGACCTTCAGGTCGTCGCCGACGAGCTCGTGGTTGTGCTCGGCGTTCGCGATCGCCGACTCGAGCAGCTTGCTCCAGTCGCGCGCGACCGCGCGCGGCGTGTAGGCGAGGATCGCGCGCGCCTCGTCGACGGACTTGCCGCGGATGTGGTCGCAGACCATGCGGGCCTTGCGCGCGGACGTGCGCACGTACTTGGCCTGGGCGCGCACGACCGGCGCGGCGCCGTTGACGCGTTCCGGGGCCCGCCGGCGCGCGGGCTGCTCCTTGGGCGGCGCCGCCTCGGCGGCCGGTTCCGTCGCCCGCCCGCGCCCGCCGCGGCTGCCGCGCTTGCGCGGGGCGGGCTTCTCCTCGATCTTCACGTCGGCGACGGCGCCGGCGGCCTCCTTCTCGACGCCGGTCTCCTCGGCCGCCGTGCCCTCGGCCTCGCCCTCGACGGGCCTGGAGCGCCGGCGCGGCCGCGGCGCGCGCTGGGCCTTCTCGGCCGCCTCTTCGACGCCGGCGGCCTGCGCGGCCTCCTGCGCCTCGAGCTGGGCCTTCTCCGCGCCCGCCTGCTCGCTCGGCTGGTCGACCTTGGTGCCGACGTCGCCGGGCGACTGCTTGCCTGCATCGCGCGCCATCAGCGGACCCTCCCCGAGCCGGCGTGGCCGCGGTAGGTGCGCGTGGGCGCGAACTCCCCGAGCTTGTGGCCGACCATCGCCTCGCTGACGAAGACCGGGACGTGCTTGCGCCCGTCGTGCACGGCGATCGTGTGCCCGACCATGTCCGGGAAGATCGTCGAGGCGCGCGACCACGTCCTGACCATGGTCTTGGCGTTCGACGCGTTCAGCTCCTCGATGCGGCGCATCAGCCGCTCCTCGACCCACGGGCCCTTCTTCGAACTGCGGCTCATCGCTTGCCCTTCCCACGGCGCCGGCCGCGGACGATGTAGCGGTCGGACGTCTTGTGCTTCTTGCGGGTGCGGTACCCGAGCGTCGGGACGCCCCACGGCGTGACGGGATGGCGGCCCGGCGTCGTCGAGCCCTCGCCGCCGCCGTGCGGGTGGTCGACGGGGTTCATCGCCGTCCCGCGCGTCTGCGGGCGCACGCCCATGTGGCGCTTGCGCCCTGCCTTGCCGACGTCGATGTTCTGATGGTCGGCGTTGCCGATCGTGCCCACGGTCGCGCGGCAGCGGTCGCGCACCATCCTCATCTCCCCGGAGGGCAGGCGCAGCGTGGCCATGCCGCCCTCGCGGGCCATGAGCTGGACGCCGGCACCGGCCGAGCGCGCGAGCTGCCCGCCGCGGCCGGGCTGCAGCTCGACGTTGTGCACCACTGTGCCCACCGGGATGCGCATCAGCGGCAGCGCGTTGCCGACCGCGATGTCGGCGGTCGGCCCGGACTCGACGGTCATGCCGACCTGCAGCCGGTTGGGCGCGAGGATGTAGGCCTTCTCGCCGTCGGCGTAGTGCAGCAGCGCGATGTAGGCCGACCGGTTGGGGTCGTATTCGATCGCGGCGACCCTGGCCGGCACGCCGTCCTTGGTGCGCTTGAAGTCGATCTTGCGGTACAGGCGCTTGGCGCCGCCGCCGCGGTGGCGCGACGTCTTGCGGCCGTTCTTGTTGCGCCCGCCGGACTTCTTGAGGCCCTCGACGAGGCTCTTCTCGGGCTCGTCCTTGGTGATGACGCTGAAGTCGGCGTAGGAGACGAAGCGCCGGCCGGCGGACGTGGGCTTGGGCTTGCGGATCGCCATGGCCTACTCCCCCTCGAGCCCTTGCAGGCCCTGGAAGATCGGGATGGTGTCCCCCGGGCGCACCTGCACGACGGCCTTCTTCCACGAGCGCGAGCGGCCGGCGGTGAACCCGCGGCGCTTGGGCTTGGACTTGACCGACATCGTGCGCACGTCGACGACGCCAACGCCGAAGAGGTGCTCGACGGCCTGGCGGATCTGCGTCTTGTGCGCCTTGGGATGGACGCGGAACGTGTACTTGTCGGCCGCCGCGAGGACGTAGCTCTTCTCGCTGACCACCGGGCGGATGATCACCTGCGTGGGCTCCATCTACGCCTCACCGCCCTTCTCGCCCTTCGCGCGGGCCGTGAGCGCGTCGAGCGCGCCCTGCGAGCACAGGACGGCGCTCGCGCCGACGAGATCGGTCACCCCGACGGCGTCGGCGGGCAGCACCGAGGTGCGGTCCAGGTTGCGGAACGAGAGCGCGACGCGCGCCTCGGCCTCGGTGAGCACGACGAGCACGCCGCGCGGCTGGCCCCACTCGGCCACCAGCGCGGCCGCCTGCTTGGCCGACGGCGTCTCGCCGAAGGGCGCGGGGTCGAGCACGGCCAGCGAGCCGCGGCCGGCATGCAGCGACAGCGCGCTGCGCAGCGCGGCACGGCGCTCCTTGCGGTTGACCTTGAAGGTGTAGCTGCGCGGCTGGGGGCCGAAGACGGTGCCGCCGCCGGCGAAGTGCGGCGCGCGGATCGAGCCCTGGCGCGCGCGCCCGGTGCCCTTCTGGCGCCACGGCTTGGCGCCGCCGCCCGCGACCTTGCCGCGCGTCTTCGTCGCGTGCGTGCCCTGGCGGCGCGCGGCGAGCTCGGCGCGCACCGACTCGTGCACGAGCGGCTCGTGGAACTCGGCGCCGAAGGCGGCGTCGTCGAGCTCCACCTTGTTCGTGCCACCGAGGACGGGTGCGCTAGCCATCGGACCGCACCTCCACGACGCCGTTGCGCGGGCCGGGCACCGCGCCGCGGATGAGCAGCAGGTTCTCACGAGGCCGGACGTCGACGACGGTCAGCCCGCGCTGAGTGACGCGCTCGGAGCCCATGTGGCCGGGCCCGCGGATGCCCTTGAACACGCGCGAGGGCGTCGCCGACGCGCCGATCGAGCCCGGCGCACGCACGTTGTGCGAGCCGTGGCTGGCCGGCCCGCGGCTGAACTTGTGGCGCTTGACCGTGCCCTGGAAGCCCTTGCCCTTGCTCGTGCCCGAGACCTTGACCTTCTGGCCGGCGGCGAACGCACCGACGGTCACCGTGTCGCCGACCTGCAGCTCGCCGGCCTCGTCGCGGAACTCGACGAGGTGCTTGGACGGCGGCGCGTCGGCCTTGCGCAGGTGGCCGAGCTCGGCCTTGCTCAGGTGCTTCTCCTTGACCGCGCCGAATGCGAGCTGCACGGCCTCGTAGCCGTCGCGGTCGACGGTGCGGATGCCCGTGACCGGACAGGGGCCGGCCTCGAGCACCGTGACGCGCTCGACGATGCCCTCGTCGGTGAACACCTGCGTCATCCCGACCTTGCGAGCGAGGATCGCGGCCATCACGCCAGGCGGATCTCGATGTCGACCCCCGCGGGCAGGTGGTCCAGGCGCTGGAGGGAGTCGACGGTCTTCGGGGTGGGTTGATGGATGTCGATCAGCCGCTTGTGCGTGCGGATCTCGAAGTGCTCCTGGGAGTCCTTGTCCTTGAACGGCGACCGGATCACGGCGTAGACGTTCTTCTCGGTGGGCAGGGGCACAGGCCCGGACACCGAGGCGCCGGTGCGGGTCGCCGTCTCGACGATCTCCTTGGCGGCGGTCTCGATCGCCGAGTGGTCGTACGCCTTCAGGCGGATGCGGATCTTGTTCTGCGTGTGAGTGGCCATGTCGCGGAGGGGGCGGGCTCGCGAGCCCGCCCCGATCACTGCTTGAGACGTGTCTCCTCGGCGCCTACTTGATGATCTCGGTCACGACGCCCGACCCGACCGTCCGGCCGCCCTCGCGGATGGCGAAACGCAGGCCCTGGTCCATCGCGATCGGCTGGATGAGCTCGATCGACATCTGGACGTTGTCGCCCGGCATGACCATCTCCGTGCCCTCGGGCAGGTTGGCGACGCCGGTCACATCGGTCGTGCGGAAGTAGAACTGGGGCCGGTAGCCGGTGAAGAACGGCGTGTGGCGGCCGCCCTCCTCCTTCTTGAGGACGTAGACCTCGGCCTTGAACTGGGTGTGCGGGGTGATGGATCCCGGCTTGCAGAGCACCTGGCCGCGCTCGATCTCCTCGCGCTTGGTGCCGCGCAGCAGGCAGCCGACGTTGTCGCCGGCCTGGCCCTCGTCGAGGATCTTGCGGAACATCTCGACGCCGGTGACGACGGTCGAGGTCGTCGGCCGGATGCCGACGATCTCGACGGTGTCGCCGGTGTGGATGACGCCCTGCTCGATGCGCCCGGTGGCGACCGTGCCGCGGCCGGTGATCGAGAAGACGTCCTCGACCGGCATCAGGAACGGACGGTCGAGCGGGCGCTCGGGCTCCGGGATGTAGGTGTCGAGCTGCTCGGCGAGCTCGAGGATCTTCTGCTTGGAGTCCTCGTCGCCCTCGAGCGCCTTGAGCGCCGAGCCGGTCACGAACGGGATGTCGTCGCCGGGGAACTCGTACTCGTTGAGCAGGTCGCGGACCTCGACCTCGACGAGCTCGAGCAGCTCCTCGTCGTCGACCATGTCGGCCTTGTTGAGGAAGACGACCATGTAGGGCACGCCGACCTGGCGCGCGAGCAGGATGTGCTCGCGGGTCTGCGGCATCGGCCCGTCGGCGGCCGAGACGACCAGGATCGCGCCGTCCATCTGGGCGGCGCCGGTGATCATGTTCTTGACGTAGTCGGCGTGGCCCGGACAGTCCACGTGGGCGTAGTGGCGGTTGGGCGTCTCGTACTCGACGTGCGAGGTCGCAATCGTGATGCCGCGCTCACGCTCCTCCGGAGCGTTGTCGATCTCCTCGAATGAGCGAGCCTGGCCGCCGTACGTGTCCGCCAGCACCTTGGTGATGGCCGCGGTCAGCGTCGTCTTGCCATGGTCGATGTGACCGATGGTGCCGACGTTGACGTGCGGCTTGTCCCGCTCGAACTTGGCCTTTGCCACTGTGTCCTTCTCCTCCGAAAGTCTCGAACCGTTGGAAGGTAGCTCTTTTAGGCCGGAACGGGCTCTCCGACGCGGCCTTCGACGATCTTCTCCGCGATGTTGGGCGGCACCTCGTCGTAGCTGTCGAACTGCATGGTCGACGTCGCGCGGCCCTGCGTGTTGGAGCGCAGGTCGGTGACGTAGCCGAACATCTCCGACAGCGGGACCTTGGCGGTGACCGCGAGCGCGTTGCCGCGCCGCTCCTGGCCCTCGACGCGCCCGCGCCGACGGGACAAGTCCCCGATGACGTCGCCGAGGAACTCCTCGGGCGTCACGACCTCGACGGCGAAGATCGGCTCGAGCAACACCGGCTTGGCGCGCTTGGCCGCCTCCTTGAAGGCGAGCGAGCCGGCGATCTTGAAGGCGATCTCCGACGAGTCGGTGTCGTGGTACTTGCCGTCGACGAGGGTGACGCGGACGTCGACCATCGGGTAGCCGGCGCGCACGCCGGTGTCCATGGCCTCCTCGCAACCCTTCTCGACGGCGGGGATGAACTCGGTCGGCACGGAGCCGCCCCGGATCTTCGAGACGAAGTCGAAGCCCTCGCCGGGCGCCGGCTCCATGTCGATGTACACGATGCCGAACTGGCCCGAGCCACCGGTCTGCTTGACGAAGCGGCCCTCGATCTTGTGCGCCTCGCCGCGGATCGTCTCGCGGTAGGAGACCTGGGGCCGCCCGACGTTGGCCTCGACCTTGAACTCGCGCTTCATGCGGTCGACCAGGATCTCGAGGTGCAGCTCGCCCATGCCGGAGATCTCGGTCTGGCCGGTCTCCTCGTTGGTCTGCACCTGGAAGGTGGGGTCCTCCTCGGCCAGGCGGCCGAGGGCGACCGACATCTTCTCCTGATCGGCCTTGGTCTTGGGCTCGACGGCGACCTTGATGACCGGCTCGGGGAAGTCGATCATCTCGAGCTTGATCGGCGCGTCGGGGGCAGCGAGCGTGTCGCCGGTGACGACCTGCTTGATGCCGACCGCGGCGGCGATGTCGCCCGCGTAGACCTCGGAAACCTCCTCGCGGTCGTTGGCGTGCATCATCAGGATGCGCCCGACGCGCTCGGTCTTGCCGGTGGAGACGTTGAGGATCCGCGAGCCCGCGCTCAGCTTGCCGGAGTACGTGCGGAAGTAGGTGAGCTTGCCGACGAAGGGGTCGGCGGCGATCTTGAACGCGAGCGCGGCGAAGGGCTCGCTGTCGGATGCCTGGCGCGTGGCCTTCTCGGGCTCGTCGGCGCCCTTGACGTCGACCAGGCCGGTGACCGGCGGGACGTCGAGCGGGCTGGGGAGGTAGTCGAGCACCGCGTCGAGCAGTGGCTGCACGCCCTTGTTCTTGAACGCCGAGCCGCAGAACACCGGCGTCAGCGCGATGTCGAGGGTCTCCTTGCGGATGGAGGCCTTCAGCCGCTCCGCGGGAACCGGGTCGCCGCCGCCGAGCTCCTCGAGCGCCGGCTCCGCCAGCTCGTCGTCGAGCTCGGACAGGACGTTGAGCAGATGCTCGCGCGCGTGAGCGGCCTCGTCGACGAGCTCGGCCGGGATGTCGACGATCTCCTGCTCCTTGCCGAGGTCGTCGAGGTAGCGGATGGCCTTCATCCCGATCAGGTCGATGATGCCGATGAAGTCGCCCTCGGCGCCCCACGGCAGCTGGACGGGCACGGCGTTGGCGCCGAGGCGATCGTGCATGGTCTTGACCGAGTTCTCGAAGCTCGCGCCGATGCGGTCCATCTTGTTGATGAACGCGATCCGGGGGACCGAGTACTTGTCGGCCTGGCGCCAGACCGTCTCGGACTGCGGCTCGACGCCGGCGACCGAGTCGAACAGCGCGATCGCGCCGTCGAGGACGCGCAGCGAGCGCTCCACCTCCACGGTGAAGTCGACGTGGCCCGGCGTATCGATGATGTTGATCCGGTGGTCGCGCCACTGGCACGTCGTCGCCGCCGAGGTGATGGTGATGCCGCGCTCCTGCTCCTGCTCCATCCAGTCCATCGTCGCGGCGCCCTCGTGGACCTCGCCGATCTTGTAGGTCCTGCCGGTGTAGTAGAGGATGCGCTCCGTCGTCGTCGTCTTGCCGGCGTCGATATGCGCCATGATCCCGATGTTGCGGGTCTTCTCGAGGCTGAACTTGCGTGGCATGAGCGGAATTGGTCGGGGAGCGTGGGCGGCTGCGGCGTTGTCTGTGGCGTACCGCGGACCCGGGCACGAAAAACGGGCCCCTCGGGCCCGCATGCGTCACGACCGTTGTTATGTCTCCCGGTCGGGATCGCTATGTGGTCGAGGTCACCATCCTGCCTAGAACCGGCCTCGTGAGCGCCCGTACGGACGCCTCGGAGCCGACGGGGGACTATAGCACCTGGTCGGCGCTGTCCATGGGGCTGCTGGTGGCCGGTCTCGCGGGCGCCGCCATGCTCGTCGCGGCCGACCTGTCGACCCTGGTGGAGGTCAACGTGCTGACCGTCGTCAAGGAGCGTTTGAGCGGTCACGGCCAGCACGCGTGGGCGATGGCCGTGCTCGGCGTCGCTTCGCTGCCACTCGCCTGGGGCGCGGCGCGCCGGCGCGCGCGCCCCGCGATGTTCGGGCTCGTCGCGCTCGCGGCCGTCGCGCTGATCATCGCGCTCGCCAAGGACCTGCCCGACACGCAGTCGACGGGCGTCATCGGCGAGCGCTACGAGTCGGCGGAGGCGCGCCCCGGGCCCGGCTTCTACCTCGAGACCGGCGGCGCCTTGCTGCTCGCGCTGGCCGGGGTCGGCGGGCTCGTGCTGCTGCCCGCGAACTCGGCGACGAGCCGCGCGAGCCGCTCGGGCTGATCGAACGGGATGAACGTCCGCGTCCCCTCGATGATCTCCAGGCGCGCGTCGGGCAGCAGCTGGGCGAGGCGCTCGGCGTGCTCGCGCGGGAAGAAGCGGTCCTTGTCGGCCCAGGCGATGAGGGCGGGCTTGTGGAAGCCGGGGAGCCGCTCGGCGGCCTCGAGCGTGTAGCGCGGGCGGATGCCGCGGAAGATCTTCGCGAGGTCGCGGCGCACGCCGCGGTCCTTGCGCGCCGGCTCGAGCCAGCTGACGTAGAGCTCGGGGCGGTGGCTGAAGGCGAGCGGGCCGAAGCCGAGCTGCGACTTCGCCAGCGCCTCGGAGCGCATCGTCTGGGCGATCAGGGCGAGGGCGCCCGGGACGTAGCCGCCGACGTACTGCAGCGGGCGCAGCATCGCCGGCAGGAAGTTCTCGAAGCTGTCGCACGGCGTGAGGACGAGGCGGCCGATGCGGTCGGGGTGGCGCGTGACGAGGATCTGGCTCAGCGCGCCGCCGGTGTCGTTGGCGACCAGCGTGACATCGTGGAGCTCGAGCGCGGCGAGCAGGTCGGCGATGAGCTTGGCCAGGCCGTACGGCGTGAGGTCGGCGTCGGGCTTGAGCGCGGTGCGGTGCGCGCCGAGCGGGAGGTCGGGAACGATGCAGCGCGCGCTCGGCGACAGGCGCGCGACCACGTCGTCCCACAGCCGGCCGTCGGCCAGCAGACCGTGGATGAACACGATCGGCGGGCCCTGGCCTTCCTCGCGGACGTGGACGGGACCCTGCGGGAGCTGGAGCATCGTCTCGGACATGGCGGGGAAGGTACATACAGTCTGTATGTCCATGTGTGCGCCGATCACACTGCCGTGACGCCGAGTCAGGCCGAGCGCACGGAGGCGACGCGCGGCGCGCTCGTCGCGGCGGCGCGCGCCCTGTTCGGCGCGCGCGGCTACGCGGCGGTGGGGACCGAGGAGATCGTCGCGGCGGCGGGCGTCACCCGCGGCGCGCTCTACCACCACTTCCGCGACAAGCGCGACCTGTTCCGCGCGGTCTTCGTCGATGCCGAGCACGGCTTCGTCCGGCGCGTCGCCGAGCGGGTGCTCCCCGTCGACGACCCGTTCGACCGCCTCGCGACCGCGCTGGAGGCGACGCTCGACGCGTGCACCGACCGCGAGCTGGCGCAGGTCGCCTTCCTCGACGGGCCCGCGGTGCTCGGCTTCGAGGAGTGGCGCGCGATCGTCGAGGAGTCCTCGCTCGGGCTGCTGACGCTCATGCTCGCCCAGGCGATGGAGGCCGGCGCGCTGCGCCCCGCGCCCGCCGATCCCCTCGCCCACCTCGTGCTCGGCGCGCTCAACGAGGCGGGGATGGTCATCGCCGCGGGGGGCGACCGCGAGACGGTGGGCTCGGCGCTGCGCGCGCTCCTCGACGGGCTGCGTCCCTAGGATCCGGGCGATGGGTCTGCGCGCGTCGCTGCCGCTCGGTCGGCTCCTGGTGGTGCCGGCCGAGCTGCTCTCCGCGCTGCGCGTCCTCCCGGCGATCGCCCGCGACACCGAGACCATGGCGACCAACACGGCCGTGCTCGGGGAGGTCGCCGAGACGACCGGGGCGCTGCCCGAGATGAGCCGCCAGATGGCGCGCGTCGCCGAGGCCACCGCGGCGATCGGCACCCTCGACGCCCGCATGGCGACGATCGAGGAGGCGATGCCCGTCCTCGTTGAGGTCCAGCGCCACCTCGCGCGCATGCCCGAGACGATCGAGCGCCTCGACGCCCGGATCGGCGACCTCAGCGCCCAGCTCGACCGGCTCGGCGCGAGCCTGGCGTCGCTTCAGGAGGCGGTCACGCCGCTCGGGCGTATCGCCAGACGCCTGCCCGGCCAGCGCGAGCGGCCGGAGAGCACAGGGTGAAGGAGTGCAGGGTCCGCTGGTGAGCTGAGCCAGCCATCGTGGTCGCTGGCAAGGACGCAGGGAGCGTGGTGTGCGCCAGCACACGAGCGACCGAGGACGCCGCCAGCGGCCGCGAGGGCGGCTCAGATCACCAGCGGCCGCGAGGGCCGGTCAGTCACCAGCGGTAGTGCGCAAACGCCTTGTTCGCCTGCGCCATGCGGTAGATGTCGTCCTTGCGCTTGTACGCGCCGCCCTGCTGGGACTGCGCGTCGAGCAGCTCGTTGGCCAGCCGCTGGGCCATCGTCTTCTCGCGCCGCTGGCGGGCGAACTCGACGAGCCAGCGCACGGCGAGCGTGCGCGCGCGGCGCTGCGGGACCTCGACGGGCACCTGGTAGGTCGCGCCGCCGACGCGGCGCGAGCGGACCTCGAGCACGGGCGTGAGCGCCTTGACCGACGCCTCGAGCTGCTCGATCGGGTCCTTGCCGCTGCGCTCGCCCATGATCGAGAGCGCGTCGTAGACGATGCGCTCGGCGGTCGACTTCTTGCCGTCCAGCATGACCTTGTTGATCACCTGCTGGACGAGGCGTGACCGGTGGACGGGGTCCGGCTCGATCTGCCGGATCTGGGCGGCGGCGCGGCGTGGCATTACTTCTTCTTGACGCCGTACTGCGAGCGCGCCTTCTTGCGGTCGCTCACCCCGGCGGCGTCGAGGGTGCCGCGGACGACCTTGTAGCGCACGCCCGGCAGGTCCTTGACGCGCCCGCCGCGCACCAGCACGACGGAGTGCTCCTGCAGGTTGTGGCCCTCGCCCGGGATGTACGCCGTGACCTCGATGCCGCCCGAGATCCGGACGCGCGCGACCTTGCGCAGCGCCGAGTTCGGCTTCTTGGGCGTGGTCGTGTACACGCGCGTGCAGACCCCGCGCCGCTGGGGCGCGGCGACCTTCTTCTTGCGGCCCTTGCCAGACTTCAAGCCCGGCGTCGCGAGCTTCTTGGTCTTAGGGTGGCGACCCTTGCGGATCAGCTGCGAGGTCGTCGGCATGCGGGCGAGCATGCTAGCAGTGGCTGGATGCCCGGCCCCGGGCATCCACGGCTTTCAGCCGGTGGGCGCGCCCTCGAGCGCCTCCTCGGGCGCGACGACCTCGAGCCCCTGGTCGCGGGCGACGGGCTCGTAGGTGACGCGCCCGGCCGCGACGTTGAGCCCCTGCATGAAGCCCGGGTCCGCGCGCAGCGCCCGGTGCAGGCCCTCGCCCGCCAGCCTGAGGATGTAGGGCATCGTCGCGTTGGTCAGCGCGTAGGTCGACGTGACCGGCACGGCGCCGGGCATGTTGGCGACGCAGTAGTGGGTGATGCCGTCGACCTGGTAGGTCGGGTCGGAGTGCGTCGTCGGACGTGAGGTCTCGAAGCAGCCGCCCTGGTCGATCGAGACGTCGACGAGGACCGCGTGGCGCTTCATGAGCGCCAGCTGCTCGCGCGTGACGACGCGCGGGGCGCGCGCGCCGTGGACGAGCACGGCGCCGATGACGAGGTCGGCCTCGGTGAGGTGCTCCTCGATGGCCAGCGTCGTCGAGAAGCAGGTGTCGGCGCGCCCGTGCAGCGCGACGTCGAGCTCGCGCAGGCGATCGAGGCTGCGGTCGAAGACCGTGACGTCGGCCTCCATGCCGATTGCGATGAACGCCGCGTTCATGCCGACGACGCCGCCGCCGATGATCTTCACCTTCGCCGCCGGCACGCCGGGGACGCCGCCGAGCAGGATCCCGCGGCCCCCCAGCGGCTTCTCGAGGATGAACGCGCCGGCCTGCGTGGCGATCTTGCCCGCCACCTCGCTCATCGGCGCCAGGAGGGGCAGCCGGCCGCGCTCGTCCTCGACGGTCTCGTACGCGATGCAGGTGGCGCCCGACTCCATCAGGCCACGCGTCAGCTCGGGATCAGGCGCGAGGTGCAGATAGGTGAACAGCGTGTGGCGCGGCTCGAGGCGCGCGACCTCCTCGGGCTGGGGCTCCTTGACCTTGACGATGAGCTCGGCGTCGGCGAAGACCGCCTCGGCGTCCGGCGCGATGCGCGCGCCCTGCGAGGCGTACACGGCGTCGGGCAGCCCCGAGCCCTCCCCCGCGCCGGACTGCACGACCACCTCGTGCCCGCGGTCGCCGAGCTCGCGCACGCCGGCCGGCGTGAGCGCCACGCGGTACTCGTCAACCTTGATCTCCGTCGGAACGCCAACCTTCATGTCGTCGGGACCTCGCTGTCGCTCGTGGTCGTCTGAAAGCTCGTGCCCACGCGCCCGAGCTCGGCGAACAGCTCGTCGGCCGGCAGCGCGCGCTCGGGCGGGTGGACCCCGGTCAGCGGCAGCCGGCCGCGCGCCAGCAGGCGGACGGTCGCCGCGGCCACCGAGGCGGTCGAGACCACCCCGCCGCCGATGCCCCAGCCGTCGTGCGGGGGTGTCACCGCGGTGATGGTCAGCCCGACGCGCTCGCCGTCGCGCCGGCCGAGGACGTCAACGCGCTGCGCCGACCACGTGCGCGGCGACGGCGGCGCCGGCACGGGGAGCTGCGCGGCGCCGTCCGCGGCCAGCTCGCGAAGGCGGTCGAGGACGCGGCGCTCGAGCCCGAGGCGGAACGAGCACGACCCGGCGCCGAGGCTGATCGGCAGCGTGGCGACCTCGGAGTGCAGCGTGACGATGCACGAGCGCTCGCCGATCGGCGCGGGGAACCCGACGACGCCGCCGTCGGCCAGCGGGTCG
The DNA here is from genome assembly GCA_005888335.1 of Actinomycetota bacterium. Next base: position 20,635 of record VAWY01000068.1, on the reverse strand, counting down.
AGGTCGAGCGTCTCGCCGTGCTCGAAGACCACCGGCGGCAGCGTGACCTCGTCGAGCAGCGTGCGCAGCGCGTACGGCGTGGACAGCCCCTCGGGCGGCTGCTCGTCGAGGCCCGCCGACGCGCACCGGATCGCGAGCACCTCCTCGAGGCCGGCCGCCGCGCGCGCCGCCATCACGTTCGTCTTGCCCGGCGCGGCGCCGGCGCCGAGCACCGCGACCAGGCCGGCCTCCTCGAAGTCGACCTCGCGCTGGAGCTGGCGCAGCGTGACGTGGTAGAGCCCACCGAGGTCGACGTAGGCGCAGCGCGCGGCCAGCGCCGCGTCCATGGCGAGCAGGTTCGTCCGGTAGGCCGCGGCGTTGACGAGGACGTCGACGCCGTCGAGCGCGAGCGTGAGCGCCTGCGGGTCGCGCGCGTCGACCGTTCCCGCCGTGGCCTTGCCGGCGCCGTGCTCGGCGGCGACGGCGTTCGCGCGCTCGCGGCGCAGGTCCAGCGCCTGAATCGTCTCGACCTCGGCGGACTCGGCCAGGTCGCGAACGAGCGCCGGGCCGACCGTGCCCCCGGCGCCCAGGACGGCCACCCTCATGCCGTGAGCTCCCGCCCGCGCAGCGCGAGCCAGAACTCGATGCGGTCGCGGGCCGAGCCGAGGTCGCGGCCCGTGAGCTCCTCGATCCTGCGGATCCGGTAGCGCAACGTGTGCCGGTGGCAGTACAGGCGGCGCGCCGCCGCCTCCCACTGGCCGTTGGCCTCGATGAACGCCTCGAGCGAGCGCATCAGCTCGCCGCCGTAGTGGCCTTCGCCGCGCTCGATCGGACCGAGCAGCGAGTCGCAGAACAGCCGCAGCGCATCGGAGTCCTGCAGCGCGAGCAGCAGCCGGAACGACCCGAGGTCACGCGCGGTGGCGAGCCGGGCGGCGCCGTTGCCGCGGCCGTGGCCGTTGAGCGTCACGGCCTCCAGCGCGCAGCGCGCCTCGTGGTAGGCGCGCCGCGCGTCGCCGGCCGCGACCGCGCTGCCGGCGCCCGCGGGGCCGCCCACGCGCGCGCGCACGCGCTCGCCGAGCTCGTGCAGCTCCTCGTCGGGGAAGCCGGGCAGCAGCGCGCAGGTGAGCGAGCCGGCCCGGGCGACCAGCGCCGTCGTCGCCTCGTCGCGCAGCGCCTCCTCGACGGCGTGCTCGTCGGCCTCGAGGACCAGTGCGGTCACGCGCGCGCGCAGGCCGAAGGGCTCGAGCCGGCGGGCGAGCTCCGGGCCGCTCAGCGTGCCCGCGACGACCTCGGAGAGCAGGTCGCCGGCCAGGCGGCGCTCGGTGGTGTCGGCCACGCGGCGGCGGAGCAGCTCGAGCGCCACGACGGTCACCGCCTGGTGGAGCAGCAGCCGGTCGAAGTCGCTCAGCGCGCCGGCGTCCTTGACGGCGACCAGCCAGGCCTGCGGCATGGTCCGCCGGGCCTCGGGCGCGTCGGCGACCGGCAGGGCGAGCGCGCGGCCGGCCAGCTCCGGGTGCTGCGGCGCGAAGGAGCGGCCGTCGCGCTTGCGCGCGCGCTCGTGCAGCTCGGCGCCGAGGGCCTCGACGACCGGCACGTCGAGCTCGCGGCGGAAGGTCCGCTTCGCGAGCGGCTCGCCGCGGCCGTCGTGGACGAGCGCCGCACCGCCGATCAGCGTCGACAGCGCGCCGGCGATCGCGTCCAGGCCGCGCTCCGAGAGCACGATGCGCTGCAGGCGTTCGTGGGCGGCGATCGACCGGCGCAGCACCGCGTACTGCTCGTTGACCAGCTGGGTGAAGGCGCGCTCGGTGACCGCGATGAACGGCAGCTCGTACGGCACGGCGAACAGCGGGAAGCCGCGCCCGGCGGACGCTTCGACCAGCGCCGGCGGCACGGTCTGGTGGCCGAAGCCCACGCCGAAGCCCAGCCCGGCCAGCCCGTGGTCGGCCAGCCGCTCGAGGTACTCGCGCTGGGCGGCGGCGTCGCCGAGCCCCATGCCGGTGGTCAGCAGCAGCTCGCCCCCCGACAGCCATGGCGTCGGGTCGGGCAGCTCGGAGATGTGCACCCAGCGGACCGGCGCGTCGGCCGCGTCCTCCCCGGCGAGCAGCTCGAGCTCGAGGTCCCGGGCGAGGTCGCGGACGGTCAGCATCGCCGGGTCCTACGTGCGGGCCTGGACCTGCCGCCAGGCCTCCTCCAGCGTCGGGCGCAGGACCGACTCGATCTCCGCGAAGTGCTCGGGGCCGGCGATCAGCGGCGGGCTGAGCTGGATGACCGGGTCGCCGCGGTCGTCGGCGCGGCAGATCAGGCCGCGGCGGAAGAGCTCGCCCGACAGGAAGCCGCGCAGCAGCCACTCGGACTCCTCGGCGCTGAAGCCCTCCTTGGTGTCGCGGTCCTTGACGAGCTCGATCGCCTGGAAGTAGCCGGCGCCGCGGACGTCGCCGACGATCGGGATGTCGCGCAGCGACTCGAGCATGTCGCGGAACGCCGGCTCGTTGGCGCGGACGTTGTCGAAGATTCCCTCGCGCTCGAAGACGTCGAGGTTGGCCATCGCCACGGCGCAAGCCATCGGGTGCCCGCCGAACGTGAAGCCGTGCATGAACGAGGCGGTCCCCTCGAGGAACGGCTCGGCGACACGGTCCGAGCAGATCATCGCCCCGAGCGGCGCGTAGGCGGAGGTGATCCCCTTGGCCGTCGTGATGATGTCCGGCTGGTAGCCGTAGCGCTGGGCGCCGAACCACTCCCCCAGGCGGCCCCACGAGCAGATGACCTCGTCGGAGATGAGCAGCACGCCGAACTCGTCGCAGATCTCGCGCACGCGCTGGAAGTAGCCGTCGGGCGGCGTGAAGCAGCCGCCGGCGTTCTGCACGGGCTCGAGGATCACCGCGGCGACGGTGTCGGGCCCCTCGAACTCGATCTTGTGGCGGATGGCTTCGGCCGGGTCGACGCCGCGGTGGCGGTAGCGGTTCGTGTTGGGCACGTGGACGCCGCCGGGCGTGAACGGCTCGAAGGGCTCGCGCAGCCCGGTGATGCCGGTCGCGCTGAGCGCGCCGAGCGACGTCCCGTGGTAGGCGATCTCGCGGGCCACGAGCTTCGTCTTGTTCGGCTTGCCGGTGAGCTTGTGGTACTGGCGGGCGAGCTTGATCGCCGACTCGACCGCCTCGCTGCCGCCGCTGGTGAAGAACACGCGGTTGAGGTCGCCGGGAGCGAGCGAGGCCACGCGCGCGGCGAGCTCGATCGCGCGCGGGTGCGCGTAGGACCAGTTCGTGAAGAAGCCCAGCTCGCGCGCCTGGTCGGCGCCGGCCTGCGCGACGTCGGCGCGGCCGTGTCCGATGTTCACGCAGAACAGCGCCGACAGGCCGTCGAGGTACCGGTTGCCGTGCTCGTCGTAGACGTGGACGCCCTCGCCGCGCACGATGATCGGGACTTCGTGGGCGTCGTCGTAGGCCCCCATACGGGCGAAGTGCAGCCAGAGGTGGCGCCTCGCGAGCTCCTGGTACGAGCCGGTCGTCGCGGCCTGCGCGGTGGTGGCCATGGCGTCGTCTAACCCCTCCAGTTCGGAGAACGGCGACGACTCGTCGTCACTTGCGCGAACGTCGTTCGCCCAAGCAGTCGTCGCACTGGACAAACGCTACTCCTCGGCGGCTTGTCCAGTGTGGACAACCGATCGACGCGATTGACTCGCGCCGACCGCTCGGCGCGCTGAGGCGCCGAGCGGCGGCGCGGGCGCAGTGCCGTCCCTCAGCGGCAGGAGCGCCCTGCGGCTTTGGGCACCGGGACGCTACTCCCGCCGCGTCGGTGTGTCACGGGGGAGGAATGTGCCCGCGCGGCGCGTCTCAGGCGGTGGCGACGCGCGCGGCGCGGACCGGCGCCGGCGTGAGCGCGGAGGCGACCACGACCATCACGAACGCCATGCCCTGGACGGCGATCCCGAGCGCGTCGCCCGGCATCGGATCGCCGAAGACGAGGATGCCGCCGGCGATGCACGAGATGTTCGCCGCCGTGCCGGTGATGGCGATGACCGGGACGGCCTCGCCGTCCTGCAGGCCGCGGGCCGAGGCGTAGAAGGCGACGATCGAGGCGGCGAGCGCGACCACGAACCACGGGGACGCGAGGCCCAGCGCGCCGTGGAGGCCGACGAGGCCGGTGAGCGCCTTGATCGCGACGTCGCTGACGCCGAAGAGCACGCCCGAGGCCGCGCCCAGCATGACGCCGTGGTGCTCGGCGGGCGCGCCCACGCGCGGGCCGAGGATGAGCAGGCCGCCGATCCCGAACAGCCCGGCCTCGAAGCCGCACATGGCGGCCAGGCCGTAGCTCGAGTGGGCGCCGTGCGGCGTCGGCAGCGTGATGCCCAGCAGGACCAGGCCGCAGGCGGTCAGCGCGAGGCCGATCCACTGGCGGCTGCCCACCTCGAAGCCGAAGAGCCGCTCGGCCATGACGGCCAGCAGCACGACCCCACCGGCGAGGACCACCTGGACGACCGACAGCGGCGCGAGGGCGAGCGCGGCGACGTGCAGGGCCCAAGCGCCGATCGCCACGAGCATCCCGAGCATGAACCACGGCGAGCAGAACAGCCCGCGCGCCGAGCGCAGCGGGTGCTTGATGTCGACCGGCGGAGCGGCGCAGGCGCCGCGGTGCTTGTAGAAGAACGCGAGGTTCGAGGCAAAGGCGCAGGCAAGCGCGAGCAGGATGCCGAGGTGAAGGGTCACGTGGATGGAGAAGAAGCCGGGGGCGAGGACGATCGAGCGGCGCCCCTACCATCGGCCCCAGCCGCGCCCAACTTGATGCTGCAGGCTAAAGAACCCACAAAAAGTTCGCGGTTACGCGATCGGCCGTTGCTCTTCGTCGACATCGACGGGGTGGTCTCGCTGTTCGGCTTCGCGCCCGAAGCCGCTCCGACGGGCACCTGGACCCAGGTCGACGGCATCGCGCATCTCCTTTCGGCCACGGCCGCCCGGCACCTTCTCGAGCTCGCCGACAGCTACGAGCTCGTCTGGTGCTCCGGCTGGGAGGAGCGGGCGAACGAGCATCTCCCCCATCTCCTCGGCCTGGGCCCGTATCCGCACTTGTCCTTCCCGCCGACGGACTCCGAGGAACATTGGAAGCTCGCTTCGGTCGAGGCGTACGCCGGCGGCCGGCCGCTGGCGTGGATCGACGACGCCCACGACGAGTCCTGCCACGCGTGGGCCGCGCGGCGCGAGGCGCCCACGCTGCTCGTGCCGACGGACCCGGTCACGGGCCTCGACGACGCCTGCGCCGAGCGCCTGCGCGCCTGGGCCGCCGAGCTGCGCCGGGCCTCGTGAGCGGCGACGGCTTCGCCGTCGCTTGCGCGAACTGCGTTCGCGCGCGTGGTCGGGGGTATGTGACGTGAGCGGCGACGGCTTCGCCGTCGCTTGCGCGAACTGCGTTCGCGCGCGTGGTCGGGGGTATGTGACGTGAGCGGCGACGGCTTCGCCGTCGCTTGCGCGAACTGCGTTCGCGCGCGTGGTGGGGGGTATGTGACGTGAGCGCTGCGGAGGCGGCGCTGTCCGCGCTGCTGCTCGCGGTCGCCGCCGCCACGACCCTCACCGACCTCCGCGAGCGGCGGATCCCGAACCGCGTCACCGGCCCGGCCGCGGTCGCGGCCGTCGCGATCGGCTGCGCGCTGGACCTCGACGGCGAGCCCGTGCGGCTGGCGGCGGGCGCCGCCGCCGCGGTCTTCCTCGGCGTCGCCGCGCTGCTCAACCCCGCGGGGATGGGCCTCGGCGACGCCAAGCTCGCCGGCGTGATCGGCCTCTGCCTCGGCCGCACGACGCTGGTGGCGCTCGCCGTCGCGCTCGGCGCCGGGACCGCGTACGGGCTGGTCAAGGTCCTGCGCGAGGGCCGCGCCGCCCGCCGGGCGACCGTGCCCTTCGGCCCGTTTCTCGCGCTCGGGGCGCTGGGGGGCGTGATCTCGCTGCTCGCCGCCTAATGACGGCATGCACATCGAGACGGCCACCACGCGAGCGGCGCGGCTGCGCGGGCTGACCGGCCGGGCCGCGCTCGGCGACGGCGAGGGGCTGCGCATCCCGCGCTGCCGCTCGGTGCACACCTTCGGGATGCGCTTCGCGCTCGACCTGGTCTGGCTGGACCGCCGCGGGGAGGTCGTGCGCGTCGACCGCGGCGTGCCGCCGCGGCGCGTCAGGTCATGCCTGCGCGCGCGGTCGGTGGTGGAGGTAGGCGCCGGCCGCGCCGACGCCTACCTCGCAGCGCTTTGCTAGCGGTCGTCCTCGGGCGGGACGTCGAGGTCGGCGAGCTCCTCGGCGAAGCCCGTGTCCGCCCCGCTGTTGCCGAACGAGGCGAGCTCCTGCTCGTCGAAGCCGAAGCCGGCCAGCCCGTCGCCCTCGCCGAGGCCGAGCTCGGCGGCCAGATCCTCGCCGTCGAGCAGCCCGACCTCGTCGGCGCGCGGGAGCGGCTCGGCCGGTTCGATCTCGATCCGCCGGTAGCGCTTGAGCCCCGTGGCGGCCGGGATCAGCTTGCCGATGATCACGTTCTCCTTGAGGCCGTTGAGCCGGTCGACCTTGCCCTCCAGCGCGGCGTCCGTGAGGACCTTCGTCGTCTCCTGGAAGGACGCGGCCGACAGGAACGAGTCCGTGTTCAGCGACGCCTTCGTGATGCCCAGGATGATGTCCTCGTACTGGGCCGGCTCGCCGCCGTCGGCCTTGACCTGCTCGCTGACCGACATGAACTCGTTGCGGTCGACGAACTGCCCGGGCAGGAACCCGCTGTCGCCGCGCTGGTCGATGCGCACGCGCTTCATCATCTGGCGGACGATGAGCTCGATGTGCTTGTCGTTGATGTCGACGCCCTGGGACTTGTAGACCTCCTGCACCTCGCGGACGAGGTACTGCTCGGTCTCGGTCCGCCCGCGCACGGCCAGCAGGTTCTTCGGGTCCAGCGAGCCCTCGTTGAGCTGCTTGCCCGCGCTGACCTTCTCGCCGTTCTCGACGTACACGCGCGTGCGCCGCGGGAACTGGTAGCGGTGCTCCTCGCCCGCGTCGTCGGTGACGACGACGATCAGGTTCTTGTCGGTCTCCTCGATCGACACGGTGCCGTCGAACTCGGCGATGAGCGCCTCGCCCTTCGGCCGGCGCGCCTCGAAGAGCTCCACCACGCGCGGCAGGCCGTGCGTGATGTCCGCGCCGGCGACGCCGCCGGTGTGGAACGTCCGCATCGTCAGCTGCGTGCCCGGCTCGCCGATCGACTGCGCGGCGATGATGCCGACCGCGTCGCCGATCTGGGCGGTCTGGCCGGTGGCCATCGAGCGCCCGTAGCAGGCCTGGCACACGCCGGAGGGCGCCCGGCACTTGAGCACCGAGCGCACGGGGACGCGCGCGTCTTCGTCGAGCGAGTCGACGATGTCGGCGAACTCGGCCCGGTCGATCTCGGCGCCCTTCTCGACGATCACCCGGCCGCGCTTGGTCGCGATCTCCCCGGCCGCGATCCGCCCGATGAGGTTGTCGTTCGGGTCGCCGCTCGGCTTGCGGACCGGCATCTCGATGAACTCCTCGGTGCCGCAGTCCTGGTCGCGGATGATCACGTCCTGCGCGACGTCGACCAGGCGCCGGGTCAGGTAGCCCGAGTCGGCCGTGCGCAGCGCGGTGTCCGCGAGGCCCTTGCGGGCGCCGTGGGTCGAGATGAAGTACTCGAGCACCGTCAGGCCTTCCATGAAGTTGGCCTTGATCGGGCGCTCGATGATCTCGCCCTTCGGGTTGGACATCAGCCCGCGCATGCCGGCGAGCTGGCGGATCTGCTTGAACGACCCGCGCGCGCCGCTGTTGGCCATCATGTAGATGGGGTTCAGGCGGTCGAAGTTCTCCAGCATGGCGTCGGCGACCTTGTCGGTGGCCTCGTTCCACGTCTGGACGATCTGGTTGTGGCGGTCCTCCGAGGAGGACAGCCCCATCTGGTAGTTGTCCTCGATCTCGGCGACGCGACCCTCGTAGTCGTCGAGGATGGCCTGCTTGTTCGGCGGCACGATCACGTCGTTCTTGGAGATCGTGATGCCGGCCTGCGTCGCGTAGCGGAAGCCGATGTCCTTGAACGCGTCGAGGACGAGCGCCACCGCCGGCGCGCCGTAGCTCTGCACGAGCGCGTCGATGATGCGCGTGGTGTCGCGCTTGCGGATCGGCTGGTTGACGTACGCGTACTGGGCGGGGTCGAACTCGTCGCCGAGCGCCGCCTCGAGCGCCCGCTCGATCTTGTCGTTGTAGATGATCCGCCCGACCGTGGTGAGGACGTGGCCGCCCTCGCGCCCGACCGGCCGGTACTCGGCCAGGTCGTGGAGCTTGACTGCGCGGTTCTCGTAGGAGAGCTCGGCCTCCTGCGCCGTCCGGAAGACCTTCGGCCGCGGCTCCACCTTCGCCGGGTCCATGCCGGCGATCTCGTCCGCCTCCGGCCCGTAGGTCAGGTAGTAGGCGCCGAGCACCATGTCCTGCGTCGGCGTGGCCAGCGGCGAGCCGTGGGCCGGCGAGAGGATGTTGTTCGACGAGAGCATCAGGATCCGCGCCTCCGCCTGCGCCTCGGCGCTCAGCGGGAGGTGGACCGCCATCTGGTCGCCGTCGAAGTCCGCGTTGAACGCGTGGCAGACCAGCGGGTGGACCTGGATCGCCTTGCCCTCGACGAGCACCGGCTCGAACGCCTGGATGCCCAGGCGGTGCAGCGTCGGCGCGCGGTTGAGCAGCACCGGGTGCTCGTGGATGACCTCCTCGAGGACGTCCCAGACCTCCGGGATCATCGAGTCGACCATCTTCTTGGCCGCCTTGATGTTCTGTGCGGCCTTGCGCTCGACGAGCCGGGCCATGATGAACGGCTTGAACAGCTCGAGCGCCATGAGCTTGGGCAGGCCGCACTGGTGCAGGCGCAGCGACGGGCCGGCCACGATGACCGAGCGGCCCGAGTAGTCGACGCGCTTGCCGAGCAGGTTCTGGCGGAAGCGGCCCTGCTTGCCCTTGAGCATGTCGGACAGCGACTTCAGCGGCCGGTTGCCCGGGCCGGTGACGGGGCGCCCGCGGCGGCCGTTGTCGAACAGGGCGTCGACGGCCTCCTGGAGCATCCGCTTCTCGTTGTTGACGATGATCTCGGGCGCGCCGAGGTCGAGGAGGCGCTTGAGCCGGTTGTTGCGGTTGATGACGCGCCGGTAGAGGTCGTTGAGGTCCGAGGTCGCGAAGCGGCCGCCGTCGAGCTGGACCATCGGGCGCAGCTCCGGCGGGATGACCGGCACGGCCTCGAGGATCATCTGGTCGGGGCGGTTGCCCGAGCGGCGGAAGGCGTCGACGACCTTCAGGCGCTTGACCGCGCGGGCCTGCTTCTGGCCCTTGGCGGTCTTGACCTGCTCCTCGAGGTCCTCGGCCTCGGCGTCGAGGTCGACCTGCTCGAGCAGGTCGCGCACCGCCTCGGCGCCCATGCCGCCGCGGAAGTACTCGCCGAAGCCGTACGGCGACCCGAAGCGCTCCTTGAGCTCGCGGAACAGCGTCTCGTCGTGCTCGATGCGCTTGGGCTCCATCTCCTTGAAGAGCTCCCACACCTGGCGCATGCGCTCGGCCGCGTCCTCGATGTAGGCCTCCGTGTCGGCGATGTCGGCCTCGAACGCCTTGCGGACCTCCTTGAGCAGCTTCTCGCGCTCGTCGTCGTCGAGCTTGGCGATGTTGACGTCGAGCGACTCGGCCCAGAGGAAGTCCTCGTCGGCGAAGTCGGTCTGCTTGCCCGTCCGCAGGTAGTTCTCGCGGCGCTCGAGCGCCTCGCGCAGCTCCAGCGTGCGCTCCTCGCGCTCGGCCGCGTAGGCGTCGAGCACCTCGTTGACGCGCGTCTCGAGCTCGGGCAGGTCGGCCTGGCGGGCCTCGTCGTCGACCCACGTCACGATCGACGCGGCGAAGTACAGGACCTTCTCGAGCTCCTTGGGCGCCATGTCGAGCAGGTAGCCGATGCGGCTCGGCACGCCCTTGAAGAACCAGATGTGGCTGACCGGCGCGGCGAGGTCGATGTGGCCCATGCGCTCGCGGCGCACCTTCGAGCGCGTGACCTCGACGCCGCAGCGCTCGCAGACGATGCCCTTGTAACGGACGCGCTTGTACTTGCCGCAGTAGCACTCCCAGTCCTTGGTCGGACCGAAGATGCGCTCGCAGAACAGGCCGTCCTTCTCGGGCTTGAGCGTGCGGTAGTTGATCGTCTCGGGCTTCGTGACCTCGCCGGACGACCAGGACCGGATCTGCTTCGAGGAAGCGAGTCCGATCTCGATGGCGTCGAAGTTGTTGATGTCGATCAAGGCGGCTTCTTTCTCTAGTCCTCGTCGCCCACCGGAAGGTCGGCGAGGTCCACTTCGGTATCGATGTCGATGTCGGCCCCGGCCAGCTCGGTCTCGGGGGCCTCCACGGGCTCCTGCTCGTCGGGCGGGCCGGCGTCCGTGTCGTCCTCGCCGTCGACCTGCTCGTCGTTGGCGCCCGCGCCGTCGCCGGCGCGCACGCCGCTCAGGTCGATGCCCAGCTCCTCGGCCGCGCGCAGCAGGTCGTCGTCCTCGTCGCGCATCTCGGCGCGCGCGCCCTCCTCGGAGACGACGTTGACGTCGAGCGCCAGCGACTGCATCTCCTTGAGCAGGACCTTGAAGGACTCGGGGATCGACGGCTCGGCGATGTTCTCGCCCTTGACGATCGCCTCGTAGGCCTTCACGCGCCCGACCGTGTCGTCGGACTTGATCGTGAGCATCTCCTGAAGCGTGTACGCGGCGCCGTAGGCCTCCAGTGCCCAGACCTCCATCTCGCCGAAGCGCTGGCCGCCGAACTGCGCCTTGCCGCCCAGCGGCTGCTGGGTGACGAGCGAGTACGGGCCGGTGCTGCGCGCGTGGATCTTGTCGTCCACGAGGTGCAGGAGCTTCAGGATGTACATGTAGCCGATCGTGACCTTCTCGTCGAAGGGCTCGCCGCTGCGGCCGTTGTAGAGCGTGACCTTGCCGCTCGAGCGCTCGCCGGGCCGGCGCGACTCGTCGATGTCGAGGCGGATGCGGCCCTCGTGCTCGGCCTGCCAGCGCACGAGTGCCTCGTCGACGTCCTGGACGGTGGCGCCGTCGAACACCGGGGTCGCGACGTAGACCTTCCCGGTGTCCTCCTTGGCGATCTTGTAGGCCTCCGAGCCGTCGTCGTACCAGCCCTGCGCGGCGGCCCACCCGAGGTGGGTCTCGAGGATCTGGCCGACGTTCATGCGGCTCGGCACGCCGAGCGGGTTGAGGATGACGTCGACCGGCGTGCCGTCCTCGAGGAACGGCATGTCCTGGACGTCGACGATCCGCGAGATGACGCCCTTGTTGCCGTGGCGGCCGGCGAGCTTGTCGCCCTCGGAGATCTTGCGCTTCTTGGCCACGAAGACGCGGACGAGGTCGTTGACGCCCGGCGGCAGGTCGTCGCCGTTGTCGCGCGAGAACGTCATGACGTCGATGACGACGCCGCCCTCGCCGTGGGGCACCTTCAGCGAGGTGTCGCGGACCTCGCGCGCCTTCTCCTTGAAGATCGCGCGGATGAGCTTCTCCTCGGCGGTCAGCTCGGTCTCGCCCTTGGGCGTGACCTTGCCGACGAGCAGGTCGCCGGAGCCGACCTCGGCGCCGATGCGCACGATGCCCCGGTCGTCGAGGTTGCGCAGCGACTCCTCCGAGCGGTTCGGGATGTCGCGGGTGATCTCCTCGTCGCCGAGCTTCGTCGTGCGGGCGTCGATCTCGTACTCCTCGATGTGGATCGAGGTGAGCTCGTCGTCCTGGACGAGGCGGTTGGACAGGATGATCGCGTCCTCGAAGTTGTAGCCCTCCCAGGACATGAAGGCGACGAGCAGGTTCTTGCCGAGCGCCATCTCGCCGTGGTCGGTGGCCGAGCCGTCGGCGAGGACCTCGCCCGCCTCGACCGCCTGGCCGGGGCGGACCATCGGCTTCTGGTGGATGAGCGTGCCCTGGTTGGAGCGCATGAACTTCTGCAGCTCGTATTCGTCGCGCGCGCCGTCCTTGGTCTCGACGACGATCTGGGTCGCGTCGACGTAGGCGACGTTGCCCGCGTTGTTCGCGAGGACGACGTCACCGGTGTCGAGCGCCGCGCGGCGCTCCATGCCCGTGCCGACGACCGGCGCGTCGGTGCGCAGCAGCGGCACCGCCTGGGCCTGCATGTTCGAGCCCATGAGCGCGCGGTTGGCGTCGTCGTGCTCGAGGAACGGGATCATCGCCGTGGTGATCGACCAGATCTGGTCGGGCGAGACGTCCATGAGGTCGACCTGCTCGGGCGTCGCCGTGACGTACTGGCCGGCCTGGGTGCGGCAGACGATCTCGTCGCCGGTGATCTTGCCGTTCTTGTCGATCTCGGTGTTGGCCTGCGCGATGAGCTGCTCTTCCTCCTGGGTGGCGTCCAGGTGGACGATCTGGTCGGTGACCTTGCCCTTCTCGACGACGCGGTAGGGCGTGGTCACGAAGCCGTGCTCGGAGACCTCGGCGTAGCTCGACAGCGACCCGATCAGGCCGATGTTCGGTCCCTCCGGCGTCTCGATCGGGCACATCCGGCCGTAGTGGGTCGGGTGCACGTCGCGCACCTCGATCGGCGCGCGCTCGCGCGTGAGGCCGCCGGCGCCGAGGGCGCTCAGGCGGCGGCGGTGCCTCAGGCCGGCCAGAGAGTTCGTCTGATCCATGAACTGGCTGAGCTGGGAGCTGCCGAAGAACTCCTTCAGCGCAGCCACGACCGGGCGGATGTTGATGATCGTCTGCGGGGTGATCGTGTCGGCGTCCTCGGTGGTGAGGCGCTCACGCACGACGCGCTCCATGCGGTACAGGCCGATCCGGAAGGCCTCCTGGATCAGCTCGCCGACGGTCCGCAGGCGGCGGTTGCCGAAGTGCTCGTACTCGTCGAGGTGCTCGGCGATCGGCTCGCGGGGCAGGCTGATGGCCTCGGCGGCGTAGTCCTTGACCTCGATCTCGGGCTCCTCGGGCATGCCGAGCAGCCGCGGCAGCGAGATCAGCTCGCGGATCAGGGCGATGATGTCGTCCTTGGTCAGGACGCGCTGGTCGAGGTCGGCCTCCTGGCCAAGGCGCGAGTTGAGCTTGTAGCGGCCGACCCGCGTGAGGTCGTAGCGCTTGGGGTCGAAGAAGAGCTGGTGCAGGAGCGCCTTGGCGTTGTCGACGCTCGGCGGCTCGCCCGGGCGCTGCTTCTTGAACAGCTCGACGAGCGCGCCCTCCTCGGTCTTGGTGTTCTCGGTGTCCGCGTCGATCGTGTTGCGGATGTAGAGCGAGTTGTCGAAGAGCTCGAGGATCTCCTCGTCCGACTCGAAGCCCATCGCGCGCAGCAGGACGGTGACCGGCAGCTTGCGCTTGCGGTCGATGCGGACGAAGACCTTGCCCTTCTTGTCGATCTCGAGCTCGAGCCACGAGCCGCGCGCGGGCATCAGGTTCGCGACGAAGACCTGCTTCTCGCGGTCCTTGGGCTCCATCAGGTAGGCGCCCGGCGAGCGGACGAGCTGAGTGACGACGACACGCTCGGTGCCGTTGATGATGAACGTGCCCCGCTCGGTCATCCACGGGAAGTCGCCCATGAACACCGACTGCTCGCGGATCTCGCCCGTCTCGCGGTTGACGAACGCGACGGTGACGGTCAGCGGGCGCGCGTACGTGAGGTCCTTCTCACGACACTCCTCGATCGACGCGACCGGCGCGTCGAAGGTGAACTCGCCGAAGTCGACGGCGAGGTTGCCGGTGTAGTCCTCGATCGGCGTGATGTCGTCGATCGTCTCCCGCAGGCCCCCGCTCTCGGGATCGGTCAACCACTCGAACGACTTGCGCTGGATGTCGATGAGGTTGGGGACATCGAGGACCTTTTCCAGGCGCGCGAACGAGCGGCGCACCCGTGGAGCGTCAACGGCAGGCACGGTGAGGCGACTCCTCTCGGAGAATCGGTACGGCGGAGGGGATCGAGGCGAGGCGGTCCGGAGACACGCGGACTGGCCAAGATAGCACAGCAGGCTGTCGCCCCCTGAGGGGCGCGTCGACACTCACGGACCCCGCCCGGAGCCGCCGCGTATGTGGCGCGGCGCTCGTCGCTTTGGGCGGCTGCGGCTATCGGTCGACGGGCGGCACTTTAGCGTGAGTTCCCCGTCATTGCCAGGATGGGGCGGGGCGCGTTCCTGCGGTCAGCGCTCGCAGCCGCGCGGCGGTGAGCGCCGCGCGGGCGGTGAGCTGGCGGTAGGTGAGCCGGACGACGCGGTCCCCGGCGAGGATGTGCTCCGCGTCGCGCTCGCGGTCGTCCTCGAAGGCGATCGGGTTGAGGTGCCACCGGCGGCTGTCGAGCTCGACGATCAGGCGGTGCTCGGGCCAGTAGGCGTCGACCTCATGGCCGTTGACGGGGTGGTTGGTCAGCGGCGGTGGCAGGTCGAAGTCGTTCACGAGCTTGAGGAAGGCCTCCTCGAGGTCGCTCCTGGTGATGCGGGGCTCGTCGTGAGGGATCGTGGCGATGGCTTCGCGCAGTCGTCGCGCTCCGCGGCGGCCGGGCGGGACGGCGCCGGCATCGAGGAGGCGGAGTTGGGCGGCGCGGTGGACGGCCCGCTCGAGGTCGTGGGCGGTGATGATCGTCGCGAGGTCGAGCAGGGCGCGCATCGGGGTGGTGAGCGGCAGCCCGTCGAGGGTCGTGATCTCGTGCGGCTCGAGGCGGCCGCGGTACACGCGGATCGTCTTCGTCGAGCGGCTCTGGTGCAGAGTCGTGACCTCGATGCGCATCGGCGCGTGGCGCAGGTCCCACAGCGCAGCGGCCGTGCGGTGGCTGAGCACGGCGGCGTGAGGACCGCCGCAGGCCAGCACGGCCGCCCACAGCCGCGCGCGCCACGTCCGGCGGGGCGGACCGACCGCGTAGACCCCTCGATGCACTCCAGTCAACCGCCGCCGGCGCACGCGCCACGCGATGGCCCCGCGATCCAGGCCAAGGGCCCGCAGCTGCTCGGTCGACACCATCGCCTCCTGCCGCTCGGCGAGCGCCGCCACCGCCGGATCCCCGTACAGGTCAAGAACCGCACGACTGTCATGCGCTTCTTGACGCATGCGGGGGAGCGTCGCCCGGAACGGTGCCGCGGCGGGCGAAACGCGCGGCGTTTGGCGCAACCTCGGCGCGAAGGCGACACGAACGTCGCTCGCCTCGATGCGTTCAGTACGACCGGGGCAGGCCGAGGGAGTGCTCGGCCACGTAGTTGAGGACCATCTCGCGCGAGACCGGCGCCGTCCGGCCGAGGCGGACGCCCCAGTACAGGTCGGTCAGCCCGTACTCGAGCGCGAAGCCGTTGCCGCCGTGGGTCTGGATGGCCTGGTCGACGCAGTGGATCGCGGCCTCGGCCGCGGCGTACTTGGCCATGTTGGCCGCCTCGCCGGCCGGCGCGCCGGCGTCGTAGAGCGCCGCGGCCTTCTGCATCATCAGCCGCGCGCACTCGAGCTCGATCTTCGCCTGGGCGAGCGGGTGGGAGATCCCCTGGTGCGTGCCGATCGGCGCGTCCCAGACGACGCGCTCGCGGGCATAGTCGGCCGCGAGGCGCAGGCCGCGGCCTCCCGAGCCGCATGAGATCGCCGCCCCCATGATGCGCTCGGGGTTCAGGCCGTCGAACGCCGCCTTGAGTCCGGCGGTCTCGCCCCCGATCAGGCGCTCGGGCGCGACCTCGACGTCGTCGAAGAACAGCTGCCACTGGCGGTCGCCGCCGCGCAGGGCGGTCGGGATGTGCTGGCGCTCCAGGCCCGGCGCGTCGGCGTCGACGAGCATCAGCAGCGGCAGCCCGAGCGTGCCGTCGGCCAGCCTCTGGCGGGCGACGACGAGCACCGCGTGGGCGTCCTCGACGCCGGAGATGAACGTCTTGGTCCCGCGCAGCAGCCAGCGGCCGTTGTCCTTGCGCGCCGCCGTCGAGAGGTTGTGCGAGTTGGTCCCGGCGTCGGGCTCCGTGATCGCGAACGCCACGCGCGTGGTGCCCGCCGCGATCCCGGGCAGCCAGTCCTGGCGCTGCTCGGGCGTGCCGTGGCGCACGAGGATCGAGCCCGCGATCGCCGGCGAGACGACGATGAGCAGAAGCGAGCACCCGGCCGCGGAGATCTCCTCGCCGACCGCCGCCAGCCCGGACATGCCGAGCCCGCCCCCGCCGTAGTCCTCGGGCAGGTTGACGCCGAGGTAGCCGCGCTCGGCGAGCGCGTCCCAGAGCTCGCGCGGCGGCTCCCCCGCGGCGTTGCATTCGCGCATGTAGGCGGGACCGAACCGCGAGCAGAGGCCGGCCACGCTCTCGCGCAGCAGGGCCTCCTCGTCGGAGGGGACCAGCGACAGGAGGGCCATGTCCGGCACCCTACGGGACATGCAGCCCGTCTTCGACGGCCACAACGACGCGCTGCTGCGCGCGGGCGCCGAGGCGATAGCCGCCGGCCGCCCCGACGGGCACCTCGACATCCCGCGCGCCCGCGCGGGCGGGTTGGCCGGCGGCATCTTCGCCGTCTTCACCCCCAGCGAGGAGCCCGAGCTGATCGAGCGCGAGGACGGCTGGGAGTCGCCGCTGCCGCCCGCGCTCGCGCCGGGCGTCGCCGCCGAGTACGCGCTGCGCGCGGCCGGGCGGCTGTTCCGGCTGCAGGAGCTCGGCGCGCTGCGCGTCGTGCGCTCGGTCGCGGAGCTCGATCGCTGCCTGGACGACGGCGTGCTCGGCGCCGTGCTGCACCTCGAGGGCGCGGAAGCCATCGACCCCGAGCTCGAGGCGCTCGAGCTGTGGCATGCGGCCGGGCTGCGCTCGCTGGGACCGGTCTGGAGCCGCCCCAACGCGTTCGGTCACGGCGTCGCCGGGCGCTTCCCGGGCACCCCGGACACCGGAGCCGGCCTCACCGACGCCGGCCGTGCGCTGGTGCGCCGATGCAACGAGCTCGGCGTCCTCGTCGACGCCAGCCACCTCAACCTCACGGGCTTCTGGGATCTCGCGGCGACGACGGAGGCCCCGCTCGTCGCGACGCACTCCTGCGCGTACGCGCTTGCCCCCGCGTCGCGCAACCTGACCGACGAGCAGCTCGACGCGATCGGCGCCTCCAGCGGCCTGGTCGGCATCGCGTTCGTCGCCCCGTTCCTGCGGGCCGACGGCCGCGACGATCCCGACACGCCGCTGGCCGCCGTCGTCGCGCACGTCCGCCACGTCGCCGACCGCATCGGCGTCGAGCGCGTCGCGCTGGGCTCGGACTTCGACGGCGCCACGATCCCCGCGGCGATCGGCGACGCCGGCGGCCTGCCCCGCCTGCTCGACGCGCTGCGCGACGACGGGTTCAGCGCCGACGAGGTGGGCCAGATCGCGTGGGGCAACTGGCGGCGTGTGCTCGCCGCGACCTGGCGGTCCTAGCGGCGAACGGCCTCCAGCCGCATCTCCTTGCAGACGTTGTAGAGGTGCGTGCGCGCCCAGTCGTACGGGATGAGCCGGCGCAGCAGGCGCGGCCAGCGCTCCCACTCCTCGCTCTGGCGATAGGTGACCCGGGTGATGGCGAACTGCGCCTGGAAGGACGGGTTGCGCTCGAAGAAGCGCTCGGTCAGGAAGACGGTGTGCCCGGGCGCCATGCCGTCGGCGCTGTTGGCGTAGGGCACGATCGCGACGAAGCGCCCGCCGGGGCGCAGGACGCGGTGCGACTCGGCGAAGACGTGGTCGAGCAGCGAGTGCTCGAGGAAGTGGCGCGAGCGCACCTCCCCCACCGAGCCGTCGGCGAACGGCCAGCGGTCGGCGTTGAGGTCCAGGAAGACGTCGGGGCCGCGCTCGTCGCTGGGCGACTGGCCCTCGAGCCCGCCGACGCCGCGCAGGTCGTCCAGCCCGACGTAGCCGGGCTCCTTGACCCAGCCGCAGCCGAGATCGAGCCGCAGCTCCGGGTGGGCGGCGAGCAGTGCGTCGAGCGACGGCCACTTGGCGGCGAGGACCATCGACCGTCAGGCGACCGCGATCGTGAAGGCGGCGTGGTGGGGCGCGCGAGGCAGCTCGCGCCCCACCACGAGCGCGTTGGCGGGCGCGGTCATCGGCTCGAACGAGATCACGCCCTCGCCCGGCGGGGCGAAGACCTGCGCGTAGGGGAAGCCCTCGTCGAAGGTCAGCGTGATCGTGCGCCCGCCGCCGGCGAGCACGCAGGGGCCGGTGGGCGCGAGGTAGGCGTCGTCGAAGGTCCGCCCGGCGAGCGGACCCTCGATCGGCTCGGCGGGCTCGCGCTCGCCGGTCGGCAGCTTGCGCTCGTCGAGGAGGAGGCGCTCGCGGACCGGCGCCTCGACGCGCGGCTCCGGCGGCAGGCGCAGGTAGGGGTGAAAGCCCAGGGCGACCGGCGCCTCGCCCTCGACCGCGATGCGCCAGTGCGCCGCGGCGTCCTCGAGCTCGATCTCGAGCGTCGCCCGGTGCGGGAACGGGAAGGCGGCGAGCAGCGCCGGGTCGGCGCCCCAGTCGAAGCTCGCGCGCACCGAGCGCTCGCTGCGCTCCTCGACCGTCCACGCCCCGCCCGCGACCTTCGCGCCGTGCATCGGCAGCCCGGTCTCCGCGTCGTCGCGGAAGCGGCCGGGCGCGCGGTCGAGGTCGACCGCGCGGCCCATGACCTCGAAGCGCCGGGCGGCGATCCGGTTCGCCCACGGATACAGCAGCGGGACGCCCATCGTCGAGCCGGTGGACGCGTACGCCTCCAGGCCCTTGCGCAGCCCGAGCAGCTCGCCGCCACGGTGGCGCAGCGAGGCGCAGACCATGCCGGCGCCCGGGGCGATCTCCGCCTCCAGGTCGCCGGCACGGAGCGTGACGGTCTCGACCGGCGTTACTCGCCCGTTCCCGTGGTCACGGATGGCCACCGGGCCGGATCAGCGAGCAAGACCGCGTGGCCGGAGGCCACAGCTCTTACTTCAGCTCGACGCTCCCTCCGGCCTCCTCGAGCTGGGCCTTGAGCTTGTCGGCCTCGTCGCGGTCGATGCCCTCCTTGACGGGCTTGGGCGCCTCGTCGACGAGCGCCTTGGCCTCCTTGAGGCCGAGCCCGGTCGCCGCGCGGACGACCTTGATGACCTGGATCTTCTTGTCGCCGGCGCCGGTCAGGACGACGTCGAACGTGGTCTGCTCCTCGGCGGCGGCGCCGTCCTCGCCGCCCGCGCCGGCGCCGGCCGCCGGGGCCGCCGCGGCGACGGCGCTGGCCGACACGCCGAACTCCTCCTCGAGCGCCTTGATGCGCTCGGCCAGCTCGAGCACCGAGATGCTCTTGAGCTCGTCGATCCACTCCTGGGTGCTGGGCATGTGGTGGTTACTCCTCGTCGGTCTGAGTCGAAGGTTCGGTCTCGGCGGGCGTGTCCTCGCCCTCGGCCTGGTCGGGCTGGGCGGCCTCGGGCGTCCCGGCGGGGCCCGCGTCCTGGTCGGCGTCGGTGGGCTCGGTGCCCGCCTCGGCCGGGGCCTCGGCCGCGGGCTCCGCGGCGGCGGGCTCCTCAGCCGGCGCCGCCTCCTCGGCCGGCGCCGCCTCCTCGGCCGGCGCCGCCGCCTCCGCGGCCGGCGCCGCGGCGGCCGGCGCGCCCTGGCCGATCAGCCCCTTCTCCTGGATCTGGCCCAGGGCGATGGCGAGCCCGGAGATGAGCGCGTTCAGCGTGCGCGCCAGCCCGGAGATCGGGTGGGCGACGACGCCGACGAGCTGCGCGTAGAGGATCTCGCGGCTGGGGAGCCGGGCGATGGCCCGGATCTGGTCGGGGTCGAGGCCCTCCCCGTTCATCAGGCCGCCCTTGAAGGGCAGCAGGTCGGTCCGGCGCCCGTAGTCGGAGATCGCCTTGGCCGCGGCCGCGGCGTCGCCGCGCACGAAGGCCAGCGCGGTCGGGCCCTCGAGCAGGCTCTTGAGCACCTCGGCGCCCGCCTGGTCGGCCGCCCGCTCGGTCAGCGTGTTCTTGACGACCGTGAAGCGGGTGTCCGCCTCGCGCAGCTGGGCGCGCAGCTCCGCCGCCTGCGGCACGCTGATCCCGCGGTAGTCCACGGCGAAGATCGCCTCGGACTCCTGGATGTTCTGGGCGATCTCGGCGATCGCCGCCGCTTTCTGCTCTCGGTTCATGCGCCTCCTGCGCCGGACTTACTCAGCTGCCGGCGGTCTCGGGAGGGAGGTGCCTTACGCGTTGGCCGCGACGGGCGCCTCCGCATCCGGTCGTGTGCGGGACGGATCGACCTTGACGTCCGGCCCCATCGTCGAGGCCAGCGTGATCGACTTGATGTAGCGGCCCTTCGCCCCCGACGGCTTGGCGCGGATGATCTCCTCGAGCAGCGCCGCGTAGTTCTGCAGCAGCGCGCCCTCGTCGAAGCTCGTCTTGCCGATCGTCAGGTGCACGTTGGCCGTGCGGTCGGTGCGGTACTCGACCTTGCCCGCCTTGGACTCCTGGACCGCCTTGGCGACGTCCATCGTCACGGTGCCGACGCGCGGGTTGGGCATCTTGCCCTGCGGGCCGAGGATGCGGCCGAGGCGGCCGACCACCGGCATGAGGTCCGGCGTGGCGATGGCGACGTCGAAGTCGGTGAAGCCGCCCTGCACGCGCTCGGCGAGGTCCTCGGCGCCCACGACGTCGGCGCCGGCCTCCTCGGCCTCGCGCGCCTTGTCGCCCTTGGCGAAGACGGCGACCGTCACGTCGCGGCCCAGGCCGTTGGGCAGCGCGACGGTGCCGCGCAGCTGCTC
>VAWY01000067.1 GCA_005888335.1 Actinomycetota bacterium | reverse complement strand
CTCCGCCGCGGTCGTCGCGCGCCTGGCCGCGCGCGGGCCGCCGCAGATGATCTACGGCCTGCCGTCCGCCACGAGCGACCCGGTCTGGGCGTCCGGCGACTACCAGCACCCGATCTACTCGGCCGGTTGGATGGACCGCGCCTCGCTCGTGCGCTGCCTGCGCTACCCGTGCCCGGAGCTGCGCGGCAGGACGGTCGGCGTGCCGGTCGGGGCGCGCCCGGCGCAGGCCAGTGACGGGCACCTCGCCGTCCTCGAGGACACGACCGGCGACGAGTACGACCTCTGGCAGGTCGGCGGGAAGGGCCGCATCGCGCCCGCGCTGCCCGGCGACGGGCGCCCGATCCGCACGAGCGCCGGCGGACGCACCGGGCCCGCCGAGGACCTCGCCTACGGGCTCGGCTCGGACGCGACCGCGGCGCACTTCGGCCTGGCCGCCGGGGTCGTGAGGGCGCCCGAGCTGCTAGCCGGCGAGATCGACCACGCGCTGTTCCTCGTCGTCGACTGCGCCGACGGCTTCGTCCCGCCGGCCGGAGGGCTCGGGTTCGCCTGTTCGCGGCACGCCGCGACGCCGGCGATCGGCACGCGGCTGCGCCTCGACTACAGCGAAGCCGAGATCGACCGCCTGAACGCGCCGCGCTGGAAGAAGGCCGTGCTGCGGGCGCTCGCGCGCTACGGCGGCTACGTCGGCGACACCGGTGCCTCGCCGGACGCGGCCTTCGAGGTCGAGATCGAGTCCGGCGAGACGTACACGAGCTTCTTCGCGCCCGACTACGTCGGCCGCTTCTGGTCGGCGGTGCACGGCAGCGGAGACGCCCGCTACCACAACTACCGCTTCTTCGACCTCGGCAGCGGCGTGGACTGGCGGCGCCTGCGGGTCGTCGCCCCCTGCGTGGCGCAGCGCACCTGTTAGATGGCTGGTCCCAGGAGCTCGCGCATCCGCTGCGCGGCCACGGGCGCATCCGAGCCGCGGTTGTTGTTGAACTGCAGCTTCACCACGGCGGCCGTCGCCGCGAGCTCCTGGACCCGGCCGGCGAGCTCGCGCAGCTCGTCGTCGCTGTACCGGTAGCCGAAACGCTCGGCGACCGATCGCCCCCGGATGTAGCCCTCGACGTTGCGGCCGTGGGCGCGGAAGTACGCCAGGTCGTCGCGCGTGACGGCGTCGACCGGCGGCAGGATCGTCGGCTTGTCGGCCGGCGGGCTGTCGACGCAGACGAACGCCGCCCCCGCCGTCTCGTACCAGCGCAGGGTCTGCTCCGCGCGCTCGCCGCGCAGCCACGAGCGGCGGCGCAGCTCGATGGCCACGGGGTGCGGGGCGAGCGCGTCGAGCAGCGGCTCGAGCTCGGGCAGCTCGTGGCTGCGCGGCGTGAACGACGGCGAGAGCTGGAGCAGGAACGCGCCGAGCTTGCCCGCGCGGCGCAACGGGTCGACGGTCTCGAGCGTGCGCTCGGCCATCGCACGCTCGAGCGCCGGCTCGAGGACCACACGGCCGCGGTCGGTCGTCTTGGCGCCGTCGCGCAGGTCGGGCGGCAGCGAGTCCAGCGGCGCCGAATGGCGCGAGAGCAGCCGGTGCAGCTTGACGTCGAAGCTGAAGTCGTCGGGCGTGACCTCGGCCCAGCGCGCCACGGTGCCCGGCTGCGGCAGCGCGTAGAACGTCGAGTTGACCTCCACCGTCTCGAAGCGCTCGGCGTACCAGGCGAGGCGGTCGCGGGCCGGCAGATCGGGCGGATACCACTCCTCGACGAAGCCCGGATCGGCCCAGCTCGACGTCCCGACAATGATGCGTCCATTGCTCATCAAGAGCCCCCGCGCGCCGGACGATACGACAGGGCGTGCGGGCCGCTCTGTGCACGACTCTCGTGCTGCTGCTGGCAGTCTCCCCGGCCGCGGCCGATCGCCGAGTGGTGCGCAAGGGGCACCGCGCCGGCGCCGGTCGCGACCTCGTCCTGGGCACGTCGCATCGCGACGTCCTCTTCGGCCGGGCGGGCAACGACACGCTGCGCGGCGGCCGCGGCGCCGACCGCCTCTACGGCGGGACCGGCGACGACCGTCTGGCCGGAGGCGCGGCGGCCGATCACCTCAACGGCGGGGCCGGCCGCGACACGCTCTCCGGGCAATCCGCCGACGACGCGCTGCGCGGCGGCGCGGGCGACGACCGGTTGCTGGGCGGCAACGGCAACGACTGGCTGATCGGCGGCAGCGGGGCCGACACGCTGCTGGGCGGGGCCGGTGACGACCACGTACGCGGCGGTTGGGGCGACGACCGCATCGTCCTCGGCTTCGGCCACGACCGCGCGCGTGGCGGCCCGGGCGCCGACCGGATCACCGGCGGCAACGCCGCCGACCGGATCTGGGGCGAAGCCGGCAACGACGACCTGCGCGGCGGCAGCGGCTCGGACATCATGCGCGGCGGCGGCGGCAACGACCACCTGGTCGGGTCCAGCGGGCGCGACACGCTCCGCGGCGACGCCGGCAACGACCAGCTCAGCGGCGGGCACGGTGACGACTTCCTGCGTGGGGGCCGCGGGAACGACATCGTCGACGGCGGCGCGGGCGTCGACGAGCTGCGCGGCGGGTCGGGCAACGACATCCTGCGCTCGGCGGACGCGCCGCCCGCCGCCGACCGGCTCGTCGACTGCGGGCCGGGCGAGGACGTCGCGCTGGTCGACGCCGCCGACCTCGCCGCCCACCGCGTGCGCGACTGCGAGCGCGTGGAGCTCACCGACCAGATCCCGCCCGACCCCGGCTACGACGGGCTGCACCTCGTGGTCGGCACCAAGCTCACGAACGTGCTGCGCGGGACGCCGCGCGGCGACAAGGTCATGGGCCTGGCCGGCCACGACTGGGTCTTCGGCGGCGCCGGCGACGACAAGCTGCTCGGCGGCAGCGGCAACGACCGCGTCTTCGGTCAGGCCGGCGACGACGTGATCGAGGGCCAGGAGGGCAACGACCGCCTCAGCGGCGGGCCGGGGCGCGACGTCATCGCGGGCCGCACGGGCAACGACGTCATCCGCGGCGGCTCGGGCGGCGACCGCTTGACGGGCGACCGGGGCGACGACATCCTGCGCGGCGGCCCGGGCAACGACCGCATCTGGGGCGGCTTCGGCCACGACCGCGTCAGCGGCGGGCCGGGCAACGACCGCATCAACGTGCTCGACTGGACGCGCGACCGCGTCCGCTGCGGGTCGGGCACCGACATCGTCTTCGCCGACAAGGTCGACCGGATCGTCGGCGGGGGCTGCGAGCGCGTGGTGCGCGGCTGAGGCGTCGGCCGGCGCCTATACGGGCGTCGGCGTGCGCGGGCGCTCCCAGCGCGCGCGCTCGCGGTCGAACTCCGCCCAGTCGATGGGCGGGTCCGGATCCGGCTCGGGCTCGCCGCCGTGGTGCTCGTCGCGCCCGCGGGCCAGCCAGACCGCGAGGCACAGCGCCTCGACCGCCGCGACCAGCAGCGCGCATGCGGCCGTGGCGTGCGCGGTGAACGCCACGGCGACCGCCACGACGTAGGCGACCGCGCCGACCGCGCCGGCGCGCAGCGCCGCGGACTCGCGAGCGCTCTCGGGCGGCGGCCCGTAGAACGCGCGCAGGATGCTCGCCGCCAGCAGGGCGGCAAGCCCGAGCTTGACCGACGCCGGCACGTCGCATGGTGTACCCCTCGAAGGGCCGGGTTACAAGAGGGTCAGGCCGCGATCGGGACGCGCGGACCCGTGCGCGACCACTCGTCGCGCAGGCGGTCGAACTCGTCCCAGTCGACGGGCGGCTCGGGGGCGACTTCCCTGCCGCCCCCGCGTCCCTCGTCGTCGCCGCGCGCGAGCCACCCCGCGAGTGCGAGGATGCCCACGCCCGGGGCGACGAGCAGCGTGCCGACGCCCGCGTGGCCGGTGACAGCGACGGCCAGCGCGACGATGTAGACGGAGCAGCCGGCGATGGCCAGCGCGGCAGCCGTGCCGCGCCTCGGCTCGTCCGGCGGCGCGCCCGCGATGGCCCGCACCAGCATGGCCCCGAGGGCGGCGGTGAGGACCAGCTTGGCGGCGTCCGGCATCACAAGCGGTCTATCGGCCGCGCGGGGGCGCGGCATAGAGTAATTCGCGCAACTTTGCGCGAGCCTCGCGCCCGCGCGGTGGGCTACAGCGCCTGCAGCTCGGCCACGATGTCCTGGACCGACGCCTTCGCGTCGCCGAAGAGCATCGAGGTCTTGTCCTCGTAGAACAGCGGATTGTCGATGCCGGCAAAGCCGCTGGACATCGAGCGCTTGAGGACGATCACGCTGCGCGACTCGTCGACCTCGAGGATCGGCATGCCGTAGATCGGGCTGTCGGGCTGGTCCTTGGCCGCCGGGTTCGTCACGTCGTTGGCCCCGATGACGAGCGCGACGTCGGTGCGCGGGAACAGCGCGTTGGCGTCCTCCATCTCCTTGAGCTCGTCGTACGGCACGTCGGCCTCGGCGAGCAGGACGTTCATGTGCCCGGGCATGCGGCCGGCCACCGGATGGATGGCGAAGTAGACCTCGATGCCCTTGGCCTCGAGCGCCTTGGTCATCTCGCGCACGGCGTGCTGGGCCTGCGCGACGGCCATGCCGTAGCCGGGGACGATCGCGACCTGGCTCGCGTACGCCATCTGCACCGCGGCGTCCGACGCGCTCGTCGAGCGCACCGTGCGGTCGCCGATCTCGCCGGCGGCGCCCGCCGTGACCACTCCGCCGAAGCCGCCTGCCACGATCGAGGGGATCGAGCGGTTCATGGCCTGCGCCATGAGGTTGGTCAGGATCGAGCCGGACGCGCCGACGATCATGCCCGCGACGATCAGCGCCGGGTTGTTGAGGGCGACGCCGGTCGCCGCGGCGCTCAGGCCGGTGAACGCGTTGAGCAGCGAGATGACCACCGGCATGTCGGCGCCGCCGATCGGCAGCACGACGAAGTTGCCGAGCAGGGCGGCGGCGACCAGGAGACCGATCATGAGGATCTCGTCGTGCGTGCCGGCCGCGATGGCGATCGCGCAGGCCAGCGCGGCGGCCAGCAGCGCGACGTTGAGCACGATCTGGCCGGGCAGCTTGATCGGCCGCCCCGGCAGGATCTCCTGGAGCTTGCCGAACGCGATGTTCGAGCCCCAGAACGAGACCGACCCGACGATCGCCGCGAAGAGCGAGAAGATCGCCACGTAGGTCGGCTCGCCGGAATAGCCGCCCGTGTTGCGGAACTCCGCCCACGCGATGAGCGCCACCGCGCCGCCGCCCACGCCGTTGAACAGGGCGACCATCTGGGGCATCGCGGTCATGCGCACGTTGCGCGCGGCGGGGACGCCGACGGCGGCGCCGATCGCGACGCCGAGGATCACCAGCCCCCACTGCCCGAAGTGGGGCGCCAGCAGCGTCGCGAGGATGGCGATGGCCATGCCGACGGCGGCGATCCGGTTGCCGCGGACCGCCGTTCGCGGGCCGGTCAGGCCGCCCAAGCCGTAGATGAACAGCGCGAAGCTGAGGATGTAGAGCACCAGGCGGAAGTCGCGATCCTGGATGAACGACGCGAGCATCAGTCGCCGCCCTCCCCCGGCGGGGGCTTGCGGCCCTTGAACATCTCGAGCATGCGGTCGGTGACCAGGAAGCCGCCGACGACGTTGATCGTGCCGAAGACGATCGCGATGACCAGGATGATCTTGTTGATCGTGCCGTTGTGCTGGAGGCCGAGCACGAGCAGGCCGCCGAGCAGCACGATCCCGTGGATCGCGTTGGTGCCCGACATCAGCGGCGTGTGCAGCGTGTTGGGCACCTTGGAGATGACGTAGAAGCCGACGAAGCCGGCCAGCACGAGGATCGTGAGGTTGGTGAGGAGCATCAGGTCTGTGCGGTCGCGGCCTCGACGGCCTGCTTGGCGCCGGGGTGGACGATCTCGCCGTTGCGCACGACGCACGCGCCGGCGATGACCTCGTCGTCGAAGTCCACGTTCAGCGCGCCCTCCTCGCCCTCGAGCAGCTCGAGCAGCGCCTGCACGTTGCGCGCGTAGAGCATCGACGCGTGCTCGGGCATCTCCGAGGGCAGGTTGAGCGGGCCCATGATCGTCACGTCATGGGCGACGATCGTCTCCCCCGGCTCGGTCAGCTCGCAGTTGCCGCCCGTCTCGGCGGCGAGGTCGACGATCATCGAGCCGGGGCGCATGCCCTCGACGGCCTCGGCGAGCACCAGGCGCGGCGCGCGGCGGCCGGGCACGGCGGCGGTCGTGATCACGACGTCGAAGCCCTTGATGGCGTCGGTGAGCGCCTGCTGCTGCTGGGCGCGCTCCTCGTCGGTCAGCTCGCGCGCGTAGCCGCCCTCGCCCGCGGCGCTGATGCCGAGGTCGAGGAAGGTCGCGCCGAGCGACTGGACCTGCTCGGCGACCTCGGGGCGCACGTCGTAGCCGGTCGTCTTGGCCCCGAGCCGGCGCGCGGTGGCCAGCGCCTGCAGCCCGGCCACGCCCGCGCCGAGGACGAGCACCTTGGCCGGCGGGATCGTGCCGGCCGCGGTCATCATCATCGGGAACAGCCGGCCCATGTGGTCGGCGGCGAGCAGCACGGACTTGTAGCCGGCGACGTTGGCCTGCGAGGACAGCGCGTCCATCGCCTGCGCGCGCGAGATGCGCGGGATGGCCTCCATGGCGAGCGCGGTGGCTCCCGCGGCGGCGAGCGCCTGCGTCGTCTGGGGCGCGCCGAGCGGGTTCAGGAAGCCGATGAGCAGCGTGTCGGTGCCCAGGCGGCCGAGCTCGTCGGCGTTCGGCGCGGCCACCTTGGCGACCACCTCGGCGCCCCAGACGTCGTCGGTCAGGCGCGCACCGGCCTCCTCGAAGAGCGCGTCGGGCAGGCGCGCCCCAGCGCCCGCGCCGGGCTGGACGAGCACCTCGTGGCCCTTGCCGGTCAGGCGCTTGACGACCTCGGGGACGAGCGCGACGCGCCGCTCGCGCTCAGCCGTCTCGGTGGGGACCCCGACCTTCATGCGGCGCGGCAGGTTATGACATCGGCAACAACGCCAGCACGGCGGCGACGACGAAACCCCCCAGGTGGGTGGCTGCCGCGATGGCGGCCGTGGGCGCCGCGGCGGAGCGTTCGGCGGCGGCTCGGCGGTGGGGCGCCGTGACCGGGAACGGCTTGCGGGCGAGCGCGGTCAGCGCCTGGGCGGTGACCCAGACCGGCGTCTGGCGGCTGGTGCGCGAGTAGCGCACGGATCCGTCGCCGGCGACGAGCGTGCGCAGGTAGCCGAGCGGCGAGCGGCTGCCCTGGCGGCGCACCCGGTCGACGTCGCGCCCGGCGGCCACCAGCGCCTGGATCGCCCAGGCCGTCGACTGCGCGTTGGACGGCGCGCCCTGGGTCAGCGGGAAGCCGCCGTCGGAGTTCTGCCGGGCGACGAGGTAGACGGCCGCGCGCGGGACCGCGCCGGTGCGCGGGCGCCCAGCGGCGACGAGCGCCTGCACCGCGGCGGCCGTGTCGTCGGGGCCGCTCGGGCCGCCGCGGCGGTCGAACGAGAAGCCGCCGTCGCGGTTCTGCTGGCGCGCGATCCAGCGGCCGGCCGAGCGCACCGTCGCGTCGCCCGGCGGGCGCCCGGCGGCGCGCAGCGCGAAGACGGCGAACGCCGTCACGTTGACCTGGTGTGCGAACGAGCCGTCGGCGGCGCGCTTGCGCAGCAGGCGCTGCACGAGATCGCCGGCCGGCGCGCCGGCGGCGCGCAGCCCGAGGATCGTGCGCTCGACGTCGGCGGCGGCGGTCATCTGGCCTGCGCCGCGGCGGATGTAGGCGACGACCGCGCGGCCGGGTGGCCGGCCGGCGGCGGCGAGCCCCATCGCCGCCCACGCGGTGTGCAGCTGCGTGGAGGGCTGGCCGCGCGCCGGGCCGAAGCCGCCGTCGCGGTTCTGCGCGGCGCGCAGGTAGGCGACGGGGCGGTCGAGCGCGGAGGCGGCGTGCGCGCTCGGCGGGGCCGGCACGATCGCGACGAGGGCCAGGCCAAGCGTCACGCCGGCGGGATGCCAGGTGACGTCCAGGCGCTCGCGGAAGCGCGCCAGCGCGCGGATGAGCGCAGGCCCGAAGGCCAGCGCGAAGGCGACGTTGCCGCCGGCCAGCGCGAGGTCGAAGGGCACGCCGCGGGCGAGGATGAAGCCGAGCGTGCCACTCTCGCCGCCGCCGAAGCCGACCCACGTCGAGACGTCGAGCAGCGTCCCGCACGCGTAGCCGGCCAGCCCGCACGCGGCGGCGAGCGGGAGGCGCCCGATCCGCCGCCCCGTCGCCGCTCCGAGGGCGGCGCCGAAGACGCCGACCGCGCCCCAGATCGCCATCTGCCACGGCGTCCACGGCCCCTGGCCGAAGAAGAGGTTGGACGCCAGCGCGCCGACGGCGCCGACGGCGAAGCCCGGCGCGCCGCCGAGCACGAAGCCGGCGATGAGCACGATGTCGAGCGTCGGCTTGACGCTGGGCAGCGGCGCGAACGCGATCCGCCCGAGGACGGCCAGGGCCGCGAGCGTCGCGACGAGCGCGAGCACGCGGTTGGACGGCTGCGCGCGCTCGTACCAGGCGAAGCCGGCGGCGAGCGCGACGGCGAGAACGGCGAACGTCGCGAGCTGCCAACCGCTCATCGCACCTCCATGGGGACACGCAGCCGCGCCGCGCCCTCCTCCGGCAGCAGCGCCCCGCCGCCGACGATCCGCGCTGTCTCGGTGGCGAAGTACCAGCCGCCGGAGAGCAGCTCGCACGGCGCGCCGTCGGCGATGACGCGCCCGTCGGCGAGCAGCACCGCGCGCTCGGCGAACGTGGCGGCGAACTCCGCGTCGTGGGTGGCGACGAGGACCGCGGTGCCGTCCGCGGACCGCTCGCGCAGCTCGGCGGCGAGCGCGGCCTTGGCGGCGCGGTCCATGCCGCGCGTCGGCTCGTCGAGCAGCAGCGCGGCGGGCGGCGCGTCGCCCGCCGTCACGATGGCCAGGGCGAGGCGCTGGCGCTCGCCGCCCGACAGGTCGCGCGGATGGCGGTCGGCCAGCGCGCCGAGGCCGGCGGCGTCGAGCGCCGCGGCGTCGAGCTCGTCCGCGACGCGCTCGTGGAGCAGGTAGTCGCCCGGGTTCTGCAGCAGCAGGGCGATCGCCCCGGCGCGCTCGACGCGCCCGCGCGTCGGCTCCATCAGGCCACGCGCGTGGCGCAGGAGCGTCGACTTGCCGGCGCCGTTGCGCCCGAGCAGCGCGACGCGCTCGCCCGGCGCGAGGGCAAGGTCGACGCCGCGCAGCAGGGCGGGCCCGTCGCGCAGCTCGTGCCAGACGTTGCGCAGGGCGAGCGCGGCGGGCGCCCGTGTGCGGCGCGGCTTGTCCCGCGGCGCCGGCGCGGGCGGCTGCTCGGGCTCGTCGAGCAGCCCCTGGCCGCGCAGCGTCGCGCGCGCCTCCTTGACGCC
Source organism: Actinomycetota bacterium (assembly GCA_005888335.1). Next base: position 35,338 of record VAWY01000067.1, on the reverse strand, counting down.
CGCGGGCAGCGGGCGCAGGCCCGCCGCGGCGAACATGCGCGCGCCGGGCGTCGCCAGCTCGGGCGCGTGCTCGATCGCCCACTCCAGGAAGGCGCCCGGCGGCGCGTCGCAGGCCAGGCGCCCGCCGGCGAAGGCGAGCACCCGGTCGGCGTGCGCGAGGCAGCGCTCGAGGCGGTGCTCGGCGAGCACGACCGCGGTGCCCTGCTCCTCGTTGAGCCGGCGCAGCAGCCAGACCAGCTCGTCCCCGGCGACCGGGTCGAGCTGCGAGGTCGGCTCGTCGAGCAGGACCAGCCGCGGTCGCCCGGCCAGCGCGGCGCCGAGCGCGACGCGCTGCAGCTCGCCGCCCGACAGCTCGGCCGTCGAGCGATCGAGCAGCGCCTCGATGCCCAGCGCCAGCGCCGCCTCCTCCACGCCGCGCGCGACCGCCGCCGGCGGCCGGCCGCGGTTCTCGAGCGGGAAGGCGAGCTCGGCGCGGACCGTGCCGAGGACGACCTGGGTCTCGGGGTCCTGGAACAGGGTGCCGGCGACGGCCGACAGCTCGGCGGGGCCGTGCTCGCGCGTGTCCAGGCCGCCGACGACCACGCGCCCGGCCGCGTCGCCGCCGTGGAAGTGCGGGACGAGGCCGCTCGCCGCGCGCAGGAGCGTCGACTTGCCCGAACCGGTCGCGCCGGCGACGACCACGAACTCGTCCTCGGCGATCGACACCGAGATGTCGCGCAGCGCGGCCGCGCCGGCGCCCGGGTAGCGGTAGGAGAAGCGCTCGAGCCGCAGGACCTCGCTCATCGCTCAATCCCTCGGCGGTCGGCGAACGGCGCGAGGGCGACGGCGACCAGCGCGGCGCACAGGGCGGCCTCGGCGGCGCCGGCGTCGACGTGGAGCAGCGGGTAGGCCTCGAAGCCCGCCACGCCGGCCAGCCGCGCGCCGGCCAGCAGGGCGACGAGCGCGAGCGTGGCGGCGGCGAACGCCAGGTCGTGGCGTGACCACGGGACCCGCGATCGCGACATCGCTCGCGGCGCGGCCCCGTAGCCGCGGACCTCGAGCGTGGCGGCGACGTCGATCGCCCGGTCCAGCGCGCCGGCGGCGACGGCGCGCACGACGGCCGTCCGCGACGGCGGCGGGCCCGGCCGGCAGCGCTGGGCGTCGGCGAGCCGGCGGGCGTCGCGGGCCAGCACCGGCACGAGCCGGGTGGCGAGCGCCGCGGTCAGCGCCGAGCGCAGCGAGCGGCGCCGGAACAACCCGAGGAGCTCGTCGGGATCGACGCACATCGCGCCGAGCGCGCAGGCCAGCACGACGACGACGGCGCGCAGGCCGAGCACGCCGCCGTACGCGATCGCCTCCGCCGTGATGTCGTCGGGCAGGACGGGAACCGAGCCGAGGCGCGCGACGACGGTCAGGCCGTTGGCCGAGGCGACGAACGGGTTGATCAGCGCGAGCAGCACGCCGATGGCCAGCCCGACGCGGCCCGCGCGCAGCAGGTCGCCGAGCCCGCGCGCCGCCGCGCCCGCGCCCAGCACGGCGACCAGCAGCGCGGCGAGCACGAGCGGGTGCTCGGTGGCGAAGGCGGCGACCGCGAGCGTGAGGCAGTAGGCGCCGGCGACCGCCGCGCGCGCCGCGTGCAGCGGGCTGGCCCGGCGCCGGTAGATCACCGGGACACCACCGGGAGGCCGATCGCCCGGTCCGCGCTGATGGCCAGCGCGAACTTGCCGTCGAGCGCGCTCGGGCCGTCGGCGAACGCGCGCACCGCGGCTGCCAGGCCGGCCGCGTCGGTCCCCGTGACGACCCACGTCGGCTGCTGGCCCGCCGCCTGCGTGGCGGCGACCAGGCCGGTCCGCGGCCCCAGTCGCCGCGCGACGCGCCCGCGCTCGTCGAGCGCCGCGAGCGTCCGACCGTCGGCCGCGATGCGTGCGTAGACGCCGCTCGCGCGCGGGCCGCGCTCGAGGGCGCGCACCGTGTCGTCGGCTCGCAGGGTCGGCCACGGACCGACGAGCAGGCGCAGCAACTCGGGCCCGGTGCTCGAGCCGATCGTGCCCTCGCCGGCGGTGACACCGGCGTCGCCGAGCGCCCGCGCGACCTGGCTGCAGGCCGGGCTGCCCGGCTGGCCGCACTCGATGCGGACGGGCAGTCGCTTGCCGTCCACGCCGTGCAGGAACGGCTCGGGGTAGGCGCCGACGACCGCTGGCACGCGCATGGCGGCGCTCCAGTCGTGGCGATCCCACCAGACGCGGTCGCCGTCGTGCACGCGAGTGTCGGCCGCGCCCTTGGCCGACTCGATCCCGTTGACGTAGAAGAACCAGTCCAGCGGCCGCCCGTCGCGCCGCCCGCCGGCCACCCCGTCGATCGCCTGGACGAAGCCGCCGCCGAAGCGCGTGCGCACGCGCGCGTTGCGCTGCAGGAGGCGCATGACGGTCTCGTCCCCGGCGCGTCGCGGGTTGGCCTCGTCGACGAGCGGCCCGGCGCCGAAGTCCTTGGTCACGGTGAGCGTGACCCCGCCGGGCGGGGCGCCCGCGCCCAGGCCGCACCCCGCCGCGACGAGGGCGGCGAGCATGGCGAGCATGGCGCCGGCGCGCCTCATCCGACAGTCACCGGCTCGGGGAAGGCGGGCACGAGACCGCGCCGCGCGGCGCGCAGCGTCTGGTGGCCGTGGCCGCGGGCGATCAGGACCGCGGTGCCGTCCGCGCCCGTGACCGCGGTGGTGCGGCCGAGCGCCACCCGAGCGCCGCGCGCCGGCACTCCGCGGCCGTTGTCGTCGTACGCGCGCACGGCGACGCGCACGCCGCGCCCGGCCGGCACGCGGCGCGGCGGGCGGACGACCTCGAGCGTGCGCTGGCAGCGCCCGGCCGCGACGCACCAGAACCACGTGACCCGCTGCCCGCCGTCCAGGCGCCGGCCGGACCCGAACGGGCCGCTGGGATCGGCGGCGGCGGTCGTGCCCACCCGGTGGCCGACCTTGTAGACCCAGCCCGCGCGCCCGCGCGCTCGATCGCGGCCGATCTGGAAGACGTAGAGCGCCGAGCACTCGCCGCGCGCGCGGAAGGGCGGGCCGCCGGCGCGATTGAAGGCGGCGAGCACGGCGAGCGGCGTGCCGGCCTGAACGCGGCAGGCGTTCACGCGCGCAGCGCCCGCGGGGACGGTCCGTGGGCCGAACCGGGTGCCGTCGCGCGCGATGACCATCGCCGGCACCCGGGGCGCCGCGGCCAGCGCGCCGGGCGCGGCGGCGAGCGCCGCCGCGCCGGTCGCCAGGAGGGCGGCCGCCCGGCTACCGGACAACGAACACCACCCGGTTGCCGCCGCGCCGGCGGGCGTCGTCGCGGTTGTAGGCCTTGTCGATCGCGTTGACATCGAGCACGTAGCGTCCCCGCGGCGGCCGCGTCGGCAGCAGGTAGCTCCAGTCGGCGCTCGAGCCGATCGCGAACCAGCGGCCGTGGGTCGCCCCGCAGCGCGCCGGCCGGAACCGCTCGAGCTTGCCCGAGAAGGAGCTGCAGCGCCCGCCGTCGTTGCGGGTCAGGCGCAGCTTGACCATCAGCAGGCCGCCGGGCTCGCCCCCGACGGTGCCGCGCAGGACCCGCGGGCCCTTGCCGTGGGCGAAGACATGGGCCTCGGGGATCGCGGTGATCTTCGCCACGGGAGACGTTCGGTCGGGCGCCGGTGCCGCGGGCGCCGGCTCGGACGCCGGGGTCTCGGGCCTGGTCGTCCCGCACGTGCCGTCGTCGCCGTCGTGGACGCAGACCTGATCGCCGGTCGCGCGCACGGCGCCCGCCTTGGTGGCGCGCACCTCGAAGGTGCCGGTCGTCGGGACGCTCAGCGCCGCCACGCCGTCGGCGCCGGTCGTCGCCGTCGCGCCGCCGGCCGTCACGGTCGCGCCCTGCGCGGGGGCCGAGCCGCCGTTGCCGTCGAGGGTCACGACGCGGACGTCGAACGGCGCGCCGCGCTGTGCGGTCGCCGGCGCGGTGAGGTCGAGCGGCGACGGGCTCGTGCAGCCGCCGCCGAAGCAGTCGGGGTAGAAGAGCAGCTCGTCCCCGTCGGCGAGGGTCTGGTCGCAGACGCCCTGCTGGGCCGCCTTCCCGTCGATCCAGAACGCGTAGAACTCGTTGGTGCCGGCGTTGTGGGTCTCGCCGCGGACGGTCTCGACCGAGTAGCCGAGCCCGTTGAACCACGGGCCCGACCAGTCGCCGCCCGTCGCGAGCTCGAGGGCGCCGATCGCGTGCTCGGCGTTGCAGGCGTGGGCCGGGTTGCCGTCCTTGACGATCTGGCCGGGGGCGGTGGTCACGCGCGTCAACAGGACGAGCGTGGTGCTCGTGCCTTCGACGCGGACGGTGACGGTGGCGGCGCCCGCCGGCGCGGCGAGCACCGCGGACGCGAGCAGGGCGGTCGCGACGCCGCCGACGAGCTTGTTCATGAGCTGAGGCACCCCTTCTCCGCGAGGGCTGGTGGCCTGGCGGTCGGAGGCAGGTCTCCTGGCTTCCGGGATCGACCCGCCGCGCCTTCCCGGGCGATCGGCTCGCCCAGTGGCTCCGCTCGAGGCGGAAGCGGCAGACATCCCCGGTCACAGTGGCGGGTCCGCGCCGGGCTCTCACCGGCCTTCCCTGGGCCACCGACCCTGGACGGGCTGGCATCCTACTGCGGGTGACCGTCAACCTGACCCGCATCTACACGCGCCTGGGCGACGGCGGCGAGACCCATCTCGGCGACATGAGCCGCGTCCCGAAGACGCATCCGCGCATCGAGGCGTACGGAGACGTCGACGAGCTCAACGCGCAGATCGGCCTCGCGCTCGCGGCCGGCGGGCTGGCCGAGCAGCACGCGGGGTGGCTGCGCCGCGTGCAGAACGACCTGTTCGACGTCGGCGCCGACCTGGCCGTCCCGCCCGGGCGCGACGAGGAGCGCCCGCGGCTGCGGGTGGGCGGCGAGTACGTCAAGTGGCTCGAGGAGGCGTGCGACACGGTGAACGCGAAGCTCGAGCCGCTGAAGTCGTTCGTGCTGCCGGGCGGGAGCGTGGCCGCCGCCCACCTGCACGTGTGCCGCACGGTGTGCCGGCGCGCGGAGCGGCGGGCGCTGCTCGTCGAGGACGCCAACCCCGAGGTCGTGCGCTACCTCAACCGCCTGTCGGACCTGCTCTTCATCCTCAGCCGGGCGGCGAACGCCGGCGACGAGCCGCTCTGGCAGCCCGGGCAGCACTGAAACCCACACGCCGTCCGCCCATCCCGATCGTGCCGTTCGACGAGCGTGCGGCGGCGGCCGTGCGGGCGCGGGGCGGCTCGCGGCTGGCCGGCTGGCTCGCGGGCGTGAGCGGCGACGAGTGTGCGCGGCTGCGCGCGCGGGTCGTGGTTGTCGGTGGCGCGGCGGGGTCGCCGGTCGCGGGCGCCGACGTGGTCCTCGCCGCGGCCGGGCCGCGGGCGGGGGCGACGCTCACCACGCCTGAGGTCGCCGCCGGGGTGGACGCGGGGCGCGAGCTCGCGGCCGCAGCGGCGCGCGACGGGATCAACGTCATCGCGGGCGTCTCGGACGCCGGCGCCGGCGCGCTCGCCGCATGGCTGACGGGCGACGCGCCCGACCCTGAGATCCGGGGGCCGCTCGGCGCGCTGCGGCGCCTCGGTGGCGGCGAGCTCACGGTCCTGACCGGGCTCGCCCTCGGTGCCGGCGAGCGCGGCCTGGGCTACGTCTGCCAGGGAGCGGCCGCCGCAGCCGCGGCGGCTGTCGCCCTCGAGGTCGAGCCGGACCTGCGCGCGCGCGTGCTCGGGTTGGCGGGCGGCGACGACGTGCTCGCCGCGCTGTCAGTCGTCCGCTAGCGACGCAGCGTCCGGGCGACCCCGCCGGCGAGGGCGAGGCCGAGCGCGGCGATGACCGCCAGCATCGCCACGCCGGTCGTGTGCTCGGCGGCGTACGTGCCGACGTCGTCGGGCCGCGCGAGGGCGATGGCCGCCAGCACGGCGAGCGCCGCGCCGCCCGCGAGCTCGATCGGCCAGAGCACCGGCGGGCCCGAGTGGGCCGCGGCGGGCGGCGCCTCCGGTCGCCGGCGCTCGGCGGCCAGCAGCGCGGCGACGAGCAGCAGCACCCACATCGTCGCGAGGAGGAACCCGCCGAGGACGTCGCTCGGGAAGTGCCAGGCGAGGATGAGGATCGCGTAGGCGACCGCGACCGCGAGCAGCGCCCCGAGCACGGCGGCGGCGGGGCGCAGGCGGCGTGGAGCGACCAGGACCGCGCACAGCGCGAGGGTGAGCGCGGCGGTCGCGTGCCCGCTCGGCCACGACGCCACGCCGATCTTGTCCTCCAGCCAGCCGTCGGGGCGCGGCGCGGCGAGCAGCGGCTTGAGCACCTCGCTGGTCAGCGGCGCGGCGAGCAGGACGACCGGCAGCATGAGCGCGAGCCGGTAGCGGCCGCGCAGGAGCGCGATCGCGACCAGCCCGGCCCCGAACACGGCGTACGGGCGCGGGTCGGCGAGATGGACCAGGCCTTCGGCGAGCAGCGACAAGCCGCCGCGGTCGAGCGTGACGATCCCGGCGAGGGCGTCGGCGTCGCGCGCCTGGGCGGCCGGCCAGAGCTTGGCTGCCAGCCCGGTCGCCACGACGCCGGCCAGGCAGGCGGCAGCGCCGAGCAGGGCGGTCCTTGGGTCGCGACGCACCCGCGCGACGCTACCCCGCCATGCCTAGCGCGCGTTAAGGTCCGCCTGGCCGACACGCGCCTGCTCGGGCGCGTCGTGCGTTGGCGCCTTCCCGGCACGCCGGCGAGCGCCACCCTCGCCGAGCTGTTTCGCCGCTACCCGTTCACCGTCGTCGACGAGGGTGACCACCACCTCGTCCCGGGCCTCTGCGGTCGCGTCTGGACGATCGCGCGCCGCCTCGCCGGCCCCGAGAAGTTCGCCGGGCTGGCGCGAGCCGGAACCGTCCGCGTGCTGTTCGCTCACCGGGTCGAGGAGACGGGCGACGGCCGCTCGGTGCTCGTCAGCGAGACGCGCGTGCAGCCCGTCGACCACCGCGCAGCAGTCCGGCTGCGCGCCGTCTGGGCGCTCGTCGGCCGCTTCGAGCGCCTCATCGGCGCCGAGCCCCTCCCGGTGGCGCTGCGCCGCGCCGAGTCCCGCTCCTAGGACGACGAAGGCCGCCCGGTGGGCGGCCAGTCGAACGTCATGCGGATGAGAGGATTCGAACCTCCACGGGCTGTTGCCCACGGCCACCTGAAGACCGCGTGTCTACCGTTCCACCACATCCGCGGGCGGCCAGACACTTTATCGAGCGATCCTCGCTGGGCGTACGCCGCCTTTCGGACGGATGGGCCCCTTGCGCTACCCTGACCCGCGCGCCCGGGCGACCGCTCGGAGCGCCTGCACGCCGCTATCGTCTAGGGGACTAGGACGCCGCCCTCTCACGGCGGAAACCCGGGTTCGAATCCCGGTAGCGGTGCTGGCTAACCGCCCCGGCGCACCCCCTCGCAGCCGCGCGTCCGGTCCCCGGGGCCGATGACCGCGAGGTCCTTGCCGGGGCCGCAGTCGACGATCTCGCCGTGCTCGCCCCATCCGGGCTCGAGCCGGTCGTCGCCGGGGCCGCCCACGAGGCGGTCGCGTCCGTAGCCGCCGACGAGGTGGTCGGCGCCCTCGCCGCCGAAGATGCGGTCGGCGCCTCGGCCGCCCTGGAGCTCGTCGTCGCCCGTGCCGCCGTACATCACGTCGTTGCCGAAGCGGCCGAAGACGCGGTCGTTGCCGTCCTCGCCGAACATGCGGTCGCTGCCCCCGGCGCCCTCGATGTCGTCGTTGCCCCCGCCCGCTCGGCAGACGTCGCCGCTCGAGGTGCCGCGCAGCGCGTCGGCGTCGTCGGTGCCGCCCTGGCCGCACACGCGCCCCTGGATCGTCGAGTCCTCCCGAACCTTGCGCTCGCAGCCGGTCGATCGCCGCGCGGTGCCGGCGCGCTGGTAGTACAGGACGTCGTCGCCGTCCCCGCAGTCGACGACGTTCTTGCCCGGGCCGCCGTAGATGGTGTCGTTGCCCGGTCCGCCCCAGATCTGGTCGTTGCCGCGGTTGGCCTTGATGAGGTCGTCGCCCTCGCCGCCCCAGATGCGGTCGTCGCCGAAGCGCTCCTCGACGATCCGGTCGTTGCCCGGCCCGCCCTGGAGGCGGTCGTCGCCGTCGCCGCCGTCGATGCTGTCAGCGTCGGCGCCGCCGTCGACCGTGTCGTTGCCGGTCCCGGCGTTGACGCGGTCCTCGCCGGCGAGCGAGCGGACCACGTCATTGCCGCCGAGGGCCTCGATCTGGTCTGGGCCGTTGCCGCCGACCAGGCGGTCCGCCCCGCCTGATCCGGTCTCGCTGGATCCCGCAAGCGCCGGCTCGATCGCCAGCGCGAGCGCGAAGGTGAGCACGGGCGCGACGGCCCGCTTGAAGGCATGCACGAGCGCACCTCCCTGCCATGGGTGGTCGTCCGGGTTGCGACGCGCAGCGATTCCCCCCGACTCGCTGCACCAACTGCAGGTCGGTTTACCCCCCGGCGCTCAGAGCGAACGTCAGTCGTGCGGCGCGAGGCGCGCCGAGACCAGCGCGACGAACATCGTCGCGAACGCGATGCCGCCCGCCACGCGGCTGTCGAAGATCGCCTCGGCGGCGAGCGCCACTCCGAGGACGAGCGCCGCTCCGAGGGCGAGCACTGCGAACCTCATGCGCGTGGCTTACCCGCCTGCGCCGCTCAGGCGTCCAGCCGCCGCAGGAACTTCACGACGGCGTCGTTCGCCGCCCGCGGCGCGTCGTCGAAGACGAAGTGCCCCACGCCGTCGAGGACGACGAGCTCGGCGCCGGGCAGCTCCTTGGCGAAGCGGTGCGCGCCCGCGACCGGCGCGAACGGATCCTCGGAGCCCCACAAGATCAACGCGGGCACCCCGAGCGCCGCGAGGCGGCCCTCGTAGGCCGCCAGCTCGGCGAACTCGCCCGACCGGTAGAGCTCGAGCTGGCCGCGACGGCGCGGCTCGTCGCCGAACGCCTTGAAGTACTCGTCCAGCGCGGTGTCGTCCATCCCCGTCGCCATCGCACGCAGCCCCGCGGCGAAGCCCTCGCGCGTCATGCCGTCGACGAACTCCTCGCCGGTCCCCGGCGTGCGCAACGCGTCGGCGAGCCCGTGCCAGCGGCCGTCGGGGAAGAAGCCGGTGTCGCTGATGACGAGCGCGCGTGCCGCGCCTGGGTGGTCGCACGCCCAGCGCAGGCCGATCAGCCCGCCCCAGTCGTGGACGACGAGCGCCACCGGCGCGAGCCCGAGCTCGGCCACGAAGCGCTCGAGCGACTCGACGTGCCGCTGCCACGTCCCGGGCGGCGCCGGCGGCGAGTCGCCGTAGCCGGCCAGGTCGGGCGCCACGCCGCGCCAGCCCGCATCCGCGAGCGCGTCGAGCAGCGGCGCCCACATCCACGACGACTCGGGGTAGCCGTGCACGAGCAGCGCCACCGGCCCGTCCGCCGGCCCGGACTCGCGGTAGGCCAGGCCGGCGGCCGACTTCACGACTGCCCGAGCGCCGATCGCACGCCGGGCGCGACCTCGCCGGCGAGCCGCTCGATGTCGCGCGCCGGGTCCTCGCCGAGCGGGAAGACGAACGCCTCGAAGCGCAGCTCGCGCACGAGGCCGACCAGCTGCTCGACCTGCTCCTCCACCGGCCCGTCGAGGAAGCCGTTGCCGGGGCTGACGTTGGCCACGCGCCGGACCTGAGCCGGGTCGCGCCCGGCCCGCCGTGCCGCCTCGTCGATCGCCTCCTGCCGCGCGGGGACGTCGGCGAGCGGCATGCGGGGCAGGCTCGGGATCCAGCCGTCGGCCAGCCGCCCGGTCAGACGTACCATCCGCGGTCCGTAGGCCCCCAGCCAGATGCCGATGTCGTGGGCGGGAGCCGGGCCCGTGTTCGCGCCGGCAAGCGAGTAGAAGCGGCCGTCGAGCGACACCGAGCGCTCGCTGCTCCACATCGCGCGGATGACCGCGATCGCCTCCTCGAGCGCCTCCACCGACTCGCCGGGCGAGCGCACCGGCCCGCCCAGCGCGCCGATCGCCTCCCAGAACGCGCCGGCGCCGAGCCCCAGCTCGAACCGCCCGCCGCTGAGCAGGTCGATCGTCGCCGCCGCCTTGGCGAGCACGGCCGGCCGGCGCAGCGGCAGGTTGGCGACGTCCGGGAACAGCCGGATGCGCGACGTCCGTGCGGCGAGGAAGGCCAGCAGCGAGAACGTCTCCAGAAAGCGCCGCTGATACGGGTGGTCCTGGATGCCGACGAGGTCCAGCCCGGCGCGGTCGGCGCGCTCCACCTGGCCGACGACCGCCTCGCGCCCGGACGCGTCCGGGACCACGAACACGCCGAACTCGACGCCGGTCATCGGGCGCGAATCTACCCCGTTTGTCCGCGCGGCCCGCCGGGCAGGCGGACGACCATGCCCAACCTCACCACCCCGTACCGCGGGCTCGCCCGCCAGAGCGCCTCGCTGCTGCGCACCTGGGCCGGCCTGCTCGACCGGCTCGCCGGCGGCCGGCAGGAACCGCCGGCGCCGAAGACCCGCAAGCCGGACGTCGTGCGCCCGAGCGCCTCCGCGCGCCGTAGCCCGGCGGCGGCCAAGGAGTCGCCCAAGCGCCGCGCCACCACGAGGCGCCCGGACCGCCAGCGCACGACGGCGCCGAAGGCCCTCGACGACGTGACGATCGCGCGCAAGGTCGAGACCGAGCTGTTCCGCGACCCGACGGTCCCCAAGGGCCACATCGACGTCAACGTGGTCGGCGGCGTCGTCTGGCTGCGCGGCGAGGTGCGCACGCCCGAGGAGATCAAGCGCCTCGAGGGCGAGGCCAAGGCGGTTCCCGAGGTCAAGCGCGTCGAGAACCTCCTGCACCTGCCCAACACGCCGGCGCCCACCCGCACCGACACGCCCGCGAGGCAGCGCAAGCCCGCCGGGCGGCGCACCAAGCCACGCTCGGCCGAGGTCCACGTCACGCCCGAGCGGGTGACGGCCGAGGTCCCGGCGCCGGGCGCCGAGCCCGCCCCCGCCGACCTCGCCGGCCGCCGCGAGGGCCGCCAGCCCGCCCCGCTCGGCTCGCACAACGGGGGCGAGGGCGAGACCGCGTAGGCGACCGCCCTACAGCGGCCGCAGGCTGACTCCGCTGAACGCCCCCGGCCCGAGCGCGACGCGGTCTACCGCGCTCCCCGGGGGCGCGAGGACCGGGACGCCGACGCGCCGCCAGCGGCCGCGCGGGCGGCTCGCGTAGGCGGCGACCGCGCCGCCGGCGCGCACGTTGAGCCGCAGCCCACCGACGGCGGGCAGCGGCTGCCGCGCCACGACCCGACCGTCGGCCACGAGCACCGCCATGCCCGCCGCGCAGCAGCGCACGGCGATCGACCGTCCGCCGGTGAGCAGGACCGCGAGCCGGCCGGCGCCCGCCACCCCCACCTGGACCGTGAAGTCGCGCGGCGTCCACGCCCGGCTCACCGCGCCGCGCGCGATGCGCAGGACGCCGCGGCGCAGGCGGACCGAGGGCGGCCCGTCGTAGGGCCACTGCCAGGCCGGATCGAGCGCCGCCCCGGCGAAGCGCTCGTCGAGCCGAAGGTCGTCCTCGGGCGCGCCGGCGCCGATCGGCGCCCCGGCCTCGCCGAAGACCGGCCACCCGCTCGCGTCCCACCCGACGGGGTCGAGCAGCGCCTGACGGTGGACGTCGAGCTGGTCGTCGTCGCGGTAGGCATGGTGCAAGAAGCTCAGTCCCCCGCCCGGCGCGTGCACGAGCGTGCCGTGGCCCGGGCACTTCCAGCCGTTGCCGCCGCTGAACACCGGGTTGGCGGGGTCCTTGACGTAGGGCCCGAGGACCTGTTTGGCGCGCGCGACGCCGACCGCGTAGGTGCACGGCGGCCGGCAGCAGTGCCCGCCGGAGTAGACGAGCACGTAGCGGTCGCCATGGCGCACGATGTCCGGGCCCTCGGTGACGCCCTCCTCCCACTCCGCATTGGGGACGACGAGCCGGACCGGGCGCGAGATCAGACGGCGCCCCGAGGGCGACAGCCGCGCGCCGTAGATCCCGCTGCCCGCCCCCATCCGCTTCCAGACCAGATAGCGGCGCCCGGCCGCGTCGCGGACCGCTGCGGGATCGATCGACCCCACCGTCTGGCAGACCACGAAGCCGCGATCGACCCACGGTCCGGTCGGGCGCCGCGCCTGGGCGACCGCGACGCACGGCTTGCCGCGCGCGCGGCTGGCCGAGTAGTAGACGGACCACAACCCGCGGTCCACCGCGAGCCCCGGCGCCCAGAAGTTGCCGCGCGCCCAGGCCGGCGGGCGCCAGAAGACCGCTCCGACCTGGCGCCAGCGCACGAGATCGCTCGAGCGGAAGATCGGGAACACCGGCGCCCAGCGGCCGCTCGTCGCCGCCGCCCAGTACGCGCCGTCGACGCACACGACCAACGGGTCTGCGACGTTCCCGGAGATAACCGGATTGCTGAACGGCATCGCGCCTCCCTGTGCCGCCGCGCCGGCCGGCGCCACGAGGGCGAGCGCACATGCCACGGCGAGCCCACCTGCCCTGCGCACGAGGCCAGTCTAAGAGCGGTGCCGACGACCACCCAGCGCCTGCCCGACGCGCCGCCGGCCGGCGTGGCCGGGCTCTCGTCGCTGGCGCTCGCCTCGGCGACGCGGGCGCTTCGCGTCATCGCGGTGCTCGTCCTGCTCGCCGCCGTGGTCGCCGGGGGCGCCGCTCTGCGCGCCCACCGGGCGGCGCATCCCGCGCAACCCAACTCGGCCGACGAGCGGGCCTACCTCACGCTCGCGCGCGACCTCGCGACGACGGGCAACTACGGCGGTCCGGGCACCGCGATGAACGACCCGCTGCACTGGCCGCCCGGCGCCCCCCCCCGGCGGCCCCGGCGACCTCGCCCCGCCTTCCGTCTACACCGCCCAGGCGATCGTCGGCACGCTGGCCATCCTCGCGGCCTTCGCCGCCGGGGCCCTGCTCGGCGGCGGCGTGGCCGGCCTGGTCGCCGCCGCGGCGACCGCGTTCTACCCCCCGCTCGTCGACGTCGCCGGACGCGCGCTGAGCGAGCCGCTCGGAGCGCTCGGGCTCGCGATCGCCGTCCTCGCCTGCGTCTGGGCCGCCCGCCGTCCCGCCGAGTGGCGCTTCGCGCTGGCGGGTCTCGCGCTTGGGCTGACGCTGCTCGCCCGCGCCGACCTCGCGCCGGCTGTGCCGCTCGTCGCGCTGTGGGCGGTCGCCGTCGCGCGCCGCCCGCGCGGATGGCGGCGCGCCGCGATGTGCGGCGCCGCGCTGCTGGCCGGGACGGTCGTCGCCGTCGCGCCGTGGGTGCGCTCGGCGTCCGACCGGGCCGGGCGCCTCGTGCCGATCTCGACGAGCGGCGGCAGCGCGATCTTCGTCGGCACCTACCTGCCCGGGCACGGAACGATGTTCGGCCTCAAGCGCTCGCTGGGCAACGAGCTGCGCCTGCAGGACCCGCGGATGGGGTCTGTGCCCAACTTCCGCCTGCCGCAGGAGCGGATCCTCGACCTCGTCGCCGGCCGGCATCCCGAGCTCGACCGCGACGCCGCGCTGCGCCGGGAGGCCCGCGAGAACCTCGACCGCTACGCGCTGCGCCGGCCGCTGCCCTTCGCCCGCATGCTCGGCACCAAGGCGGCGCGGATGTGGGTCACGCCAAACCGCGGGCCGCACGCCCGCGTCGGCGCGGTGAGCCTGACCGTCCACCTGCTGCTCGTCGGACTGGCCCTCGTGGGCACGATCCTCGCCGTCGTGCGCGTCCGACGACCGGGGCCCGGGGCGCTCCTTGCCGTGGCGGCCTCCTCGACCGCCATCAACGCGGTCTTCCTCAGCGAGCCGCGCCACCTGCTTCCCCTCCTGCCGGCGCTGTTCGCCACCGGCGCCGCGGGCTGGGCGCTGCTGCTCAAACGCTCGCGCGCCTGATCAGCGCGCGGCGCTCGAGCGCATCGCCCACTCGCGCGCGACGAGCTCGCGCTCGTACGCGAACGCCACCAGCCGGTCGCGGTCGGCCTCGGCGATGGCGGTGAACTGCACGCCCACGGCGCCCTCGTCGGTGACGTGGACGGCGCGGCAGCGGCCGCTGATCGCCGTTCCGCCGGCGACCGGGGAGGCGAGCTTGAAGTGCAGCTCGGTGCCGACCGCGACGTCCTCGAGCCCGCGCACCTTCATGCCGCCGCCGGAGAGGTCGACCGTCGCGCACGTGACGGCCACCGCGCCGGGGGCGTCGACCATCATGTCCACGCGCCCGACGTGCCGGCTGCGAACGAACTCGCGGCGCTGCAGCAGCTGCGGCGGGCCCGCGAACGTGAACCGCACGACGTCGTAGACGTCCTCCTCGTCGCCGTAGCCGGTCCCTCGGCGCAGCGCCTCGACCGACCCGGTCATCCGGCAGACCCCGTGCTCGTTGATGAACTCGAGGAACAGCCGGCTGCGCTGGACCTGGCGCAGCGGCGTGCGCGGCGTGGCGAACATCGCGAGCTGGAGCGCCTTGTCGCCGACCACGTCGACGCGGCCCGGCAGCATCTCGCGGTCGGGCAGGATCAGCGTGACGCGGCACGCGACGGGCGGGCTCTCGATGGTCATCGACGACCATCTCCAGTGAACGGCCGTCGCACCCCGTTCTTGAGCGCCGCTTAGCGAGGAAAATGTGCGCTCGGACCGAAAAAACTAAAACGTTCATCAAGGCGCGAAGCGCCGCCAGACGTGGAATAGTGCCGCGGGCCCATGTCGGCGCTTCCGGAATTCACGGTGCGAACTGATCAGCGCGGCCGCCTGCGCGTCGTGGCGGTCGAGGGCGAGGTCGACGTCCTCACGGCGCCCCGCCTCGGCGCCGTCGTCGACGACGACGAGGGCTTCGACGATCTCGTCATCGACCTGTCGAAGGTGCCCTTCATGTCGTCGGTCGGCCTGGGCCTGATCTCGGCCCTGCACCGGCGGCTCGCGCGGCGCCGCGCCGGGCTCGCGATCGCCGGCGTGCAGGGCGACGTCGAGCGGCTGCTCGAGGTCACCGGGCTGGTCGAGGTCGTCCTCGTGGCCGACGACGTCGACGAGGCGATCGAGCTGCTCGCCGAGGCGCACCAGTACGACTGACGCGCCGTAACGAAAAGAGGGGTGGCGCGTCTCGTCCGAGATCCGTAGCGTTGCGCCGTGGCACCCCTGCTCTCGACAACCCTCCTGCGAGCCCAGACCGACCGTCGTCTGGTCGAGCTGGTGCACGCAGGGCACGAGCCCGCCTTCACGGCGATCGTCGAGCGCTACCGGGCGCAGCTGCACCGCTACTGCCTGCGCATCCTGCCCGAGGGGCGCTGCGACGACGCGCTGCAGCAGGCCTTCCTGCAGGCATGGCGCGCGCTGCGCGACGGCCGCACCGTCCACCAGCTGCGCCCGTGGCTGTACGCGATCGTCCACAACGCCGCGGTGACGCAGCTGCGCCAAGGGGTCTTCGACTACGCCGAGCTGCTGGACACGGTCCAGGGCACCGACGACCCCGAGGCCGACTTCGAGCGCCGCTCGATCATGCGCCAGACGCTCGCCGCCGTCGCCGCGCTGCCCGAGCGCCAGCGCGCCGCGCTGCTCGCCGTGGTGCTCGAGGGGCGCCCGCAGGCGCAGGTCGCCCTGGAGATGGGCCTGACCGAGAACGGGCTTCGCCAGCTGCTCTTTCGCGCGCGCACGTCCCTGCGCGGCGCGGCGACAGCGCTCACGCCGATGCCGCTGCTCGTGTGGGCGATGCGGACCGGCACGGGCACGCTCGGCGGCCGGGCCGGCGAGGTGGCAGCCGGCTCGGCCGCCGTCGCGGGCGGCGCCCACGCGCTGCAGACCGGCACGGCGCTCGTGGTCGCCGGTTCCATCGCGCTGGGCGGAACGGCCGCGCTCGAGCATACGGCCGTCGAGCGGCACGCCGCGCGCAACGCGCCGGTCGCGGTCGTCCGCGCCGGTCCGGAGGCCGCGCCGGTCGCGCTGCGCACGGTCGCCCGCCGCGTCCATGTGCGGCGGCAGCACTCCGCGTCCGCCGGGGGCGCGAGTGGATCGGCGGCCGCCCGCCGCGCCCTGCCGGCGGTGCGCCACGTCGCGATCCTCGTCAACGAGCGCACCGAGCTTCGGCCGGTCCACACCGCGCCTGCCGCCGCGCCGCCCGAGGCCGCCCCGCCGGTCTCGCCGCAGCCGGCCCAGACCGCCGTGCTCGCGCCGGCGCCGGCCGAGACGGTCACTCCCGACGCCGCGCCGGCGGCCGCGCCGCCCCCGGCTGCCGGCCCGGCGCCCGACCCCGCGCTCTCGCCGCAGCGCGACGAGAGCGGCCCGGGCGGCGGCGGCGGTGACCAGCGGCCGTCGGACGACGGGCACGCCGACAACAGCGGCCCGGGCAACCAGTCCGACGGCGGGCAGCCCCAGGGCAACAGCGGCGGTCCGGGTCCCTCGGACGGCGGCGGCGACAGATCCGGCAGCGGCTCGTCGGAGCCGCACCAGGGCCAGGGCTGACCGCGGCGAGGCGGCCCCGTCCCGCGGGCGGCGAGCCGCGCTCACCGGCGATCGTCGCTGCTAGCGTGCCGCCGCGTTGCCGCCGGCCGCCCCTGCCATCGCCGACGCCCAGCGCTTCGCCATCGGCTTCGATGCCCGCGATCGCGCGCGCGTCCACGCCCTTTGGGACGAGGTCATCGACTCCCAGCAGTGGTCGCACGGCGAGATGACCCGCCGGTTCGAGGCCGCCTGGGCCGCGTGGAACGGCGCCGGTGCCGTCGCGACGGCGGGCTGGACGGGCGCCGCGCTCGCCGCTCTGGGCTACGCGGGCGTTGCCGGCGAGCCCGTCCTGTGCCCATCGAACACGTTCATGGCCACGCCGCTGGCCATCCTGGCCGCCGGCGGGCGCCCCGTGTTCGTCGACTGCAACCGCGAGGACCTGTGCATGTCGTTCGCGGACTTCGAGGCCAAGGCCGAGCGCCACCGTCCCCGCGCCTGCGTCCTGGTCCACATCGGCGGGCACGTCGCCTTCGACGTCGAGCGGATCGCGGCGTACTGCCGCGACCACGGCATCTTCCTGCTCGAGGACTGCGCGCACGCCCACGGCGCGTCGTGGCGCGGGCGACGGCCCGGCACGTTCGGCGACGCAGGCGCGTACTCGCTTTACGCGACGAAAACGGTTTCGACCGGCGAGGGCGGCATTCTGGTGTCACATGACGAGGACCTGCTCGCCCACGCCCGAGCGTTCCGCGACTACGGCAAGCCCGACTACGCCGTACCGGGACTCGGCTTTCGCATGAGCGAATTCACCGCCGCGCTCGCGCTCGTCCAGACCGAGCGCATGGAGGAGATCGTCGCCTGGAAGAACGATGTCGCGCGCCGAGTCCTCGACCCCGAGCATCCGGGCCGCCTGCGCCTCCCCGACGGCATGGTCTCCGGGCTGTACAAGTACGTCGTCTTCGACCCGATCGAGCGCTCGACCGGCAAGGTCTACGATGCACCGTGCCATCGGCTCATGAGCACCGGCGATGAGCTGCCCAACAGCGACTGGGTGGCGCAGAACCACTGGTGCGTCCCGCTCTACTACCGCCCGGAGGTCACGACATGACCCGCGTCCTGGTGACCGGCGGCGCCGGCTTCATCGGCTCGCACGTCGTCGACCGCCTGCTCGCCGCAGGGCACGAGCCTGTCGTCCTCGACCTGCGCCCGTCGCCCTACCACTGCCGCCGCGAGGTCGAGACGGCGATCGCCGACGTCCGGGACCCGGACGCCGTCCGGCGCGCGATGCGCGGCTGCGACGCGGTCGTGCACATGGCCGCCGCCGCCGACGTCGGCCAGGTGGAGTCCGAGCCTGCCGACGCCGAGAACCTCAACTCGCGCGGGACGCTCAACGTGCTGCAGGCGGCGCGCGACGCCCGGGTCGGCCGGGTGGTCTACGCGTCGACGATCTGGGTCTACTCCGGCGTCGCGAACGGCGTCGTCGACGAGGAGACCCTCCTGCCGCCGCCGGCGCACCTCTACACCGCCACCAAGCTGGCGGGCGAGCTCTACTGCCGGGCGTACAGCGAGCTCTACGGCGTGCCGACGACGATCCTGCGCTTCGGGATCCCCTACGGCCCGCGCGCCCGCCCGGCCGCGGTGCTGCCCGCCTTCGTCAGCCGCGCGCTGGCCGGTGAGCCGCTGACCGTCGCGGGAACGGGCGAGCAGACGCGGCGCTTCGTCTACGTCGAGGACCTCGCCGAAGGCGTGGTGCGCGCCCTGTGCCCGGCGGCCGCCAACCGGACGTACAACCTCGTCGGCGCCGAGGACGTCTCCGTGCGCGAGATCGCCACGACCGTGAGCGAGCTTGTCGGCGACACCGAGATCGTGCACGTCCCCGGCCGGGCCGGCGACTTCGGCGGCGTGGCGGTCAGCGCCGAACGGGCGGCGCGCGAGCTCGGCTGGCGGCCGCGGACCAGCTTCCGCGACGGCGCGGCGCGCTACGTCGAGTGGCACCGCGAAGAGGGACCCGTGGCGGCCGTGGCCGCGGGCGCGGGCGCGCGCCTCGCGCGCCTCGCGGGCCTTGGCCAGTCGCTCGTGATCGGCTTCGTCGCGCTGCTCGCCGGCGTCCTCGCGGCCGCGCTCGCGCGCGTCGAGGCGCTCAGCGACCCCGCGAGCTTCCTCGGCGCGATGGTCCTCCTCGGCGTGCCGGTCGCGCTGCTGGCGCGGATCGACTGGGCGCGCGACCGGCGCCGCGCGGCGCTGGTGGTCAGCACGATGCTCGCCGGGGCGGGGCTCGTCGCCGTGATCTGGCCGAGCACGGTGGCGGTCGTCCATCTCGCGCGCGAGCACGTGACGCTCCTCGCGCTCGCCGGCGCCGCCGCCGCCGGGGTGCTCGCGGCGCGCGGGCTGCGCGCGGCGCGCGTCGACCAAAACTAGGGAACGACCGTGGAAAGGCCGCGCTCGGCCAGCGTCTCGAGCACGAGCGGCAGCGCCGCGGCGGTCCGCCGCCACGAGTCCGGCGCGCTGTAGTGGTCGGCGTCGTGCAGCAGGAGGACGTCGCCGTCGCCGACGCGCTCGGTGACCTCGCGCGCGATCGCCGCCGGAGCGATCCGCCGCCGCCAGTCGTGCCCCCAGCGCGACCACAGCAGCGCTCGCCAGCCGCGGCGGCGCACGAACCGCAGCGCGGCCGGGCTGAAGATCCCATAGGGCGGGCGGTAGAGCTGCGGGGCGACCCCGGTCGTCTCGGCGATGATCGCAGCGCCGCGGTCGAGGTCGGCGGCGAGCGCGCGCGGCGTGACGCGCAGCAGCAGGTGGTGGCGGTGGCCGTGCAGGGCGATCGCGTGGCCGGCGGCGGCGATCTCGGCCGCCAGCGCCCGGTGGCGATCGACCTGCTCCCCGACCAGGAAGAACGTTGCACGCGCGCCCGCGTCGCGCAGCAGCTCGAGGATCGCCGGCGTGCCCTCGGGGTGCGGACCGTCGTCGAAGGTCACGGCCACGCCGCGCGCCCCGGCCGGCAGCCGCCGCGGGATGCCGAGCGCCGCGCAGACCGGGGGCACGACCGGCGCGAGCGCCGGCGATGACCATGCGGCGGCCGCGGCGCCGGCGACGATGAGCGCGCGCATGCGGGGATCGTGGCAGCCTCGAGCGCGCAAGGCGCGTGACCGCGGCGGGGTGGCGCATTGATCGCCGGCGCGCTCGTGGCGCTGGCCGCGGCCGCCTGCTACGAGGGCGGTTACGTCCTGCAGGCGCTCGAGGCGCGCGCCGCGCCGGCCGGCGCGGCGCTGCGGGCCTCGCTGCTGCGCGGGCTCGCCGAGCGCCCGCGCTGGCTCGCCGGCACGCTGCTTTCACTCGCCGGCGCCCTGCTGCAGATCGTCGCCCTGGCCCTGGCGCCCGTGAGCCTCGTGCAGCCCGTGCTCGCGCTCGGGCTCGTGGCGCTCCTCGCCCTCGCCCGCGTCGTGCTCGGCGAGCGCGTCGGCCGCCGCGACGCGCTCGCCGTCGGGCTCGTCGTCGCGGGCGTGGCAGCGGTCGGCGCGGCCGCGCCCGACCGCACCGGCGCGGTGCATGCGCACGGCGCGCTTGCCGGGCTGCTCGTCGTGCTCGCCGCGCTCGCCGTCGCGCCGTACGCGCGGCGGCGCACCACGCGCGCAGGCCTCGCCGTGGTGGGCGCCGCCGCGGGCGACGCGCTCGGGGCGATCGCGCTCAAGCTCGTCTCCGACGCGGCCGCCGGCGGGCGCTGGGCGGCCGGCGTCGCGTGGGCGGCGCTCGCCGCGCTCGCCGGCGCGGCGGCGCTCACGGCCGAGATGAGCGCGCTGCAGCGCATGCCCGCCAGCCGCGTTGCGCCGGTCATCGTGGCCGCACAGGTCGTCGTGCCTGCCCTGGCCGGCCCGCTGGTCTTCGGCGAGGCGCTCGGAAGCACGGCGCTCGGCGGCGCCGTCGTGCTCGCCGGCATCGGCGCCGCGGGCGTGGGCGCGGCCGCGCTCGGCGCCTCACCCGGAGTGAGCGATCTGCTGCTCGGCGGCGCCCAGTCCGAAGCGCGTGCGCACGACGCCGGCGGCAGTCGGCAGCTCGGCCTGTGAGCGGTCGGGCTCGCGGCGGGCGGCCAGCGCGCGGCGCAGCGCGGCGGCCAGCGCCGGGCGCGTCGTCGCGACGTCGGCCAGCCCGAAGCGCCGGTAGGCCCGGTTGTTGGCCCGGATGTGGCCGCGCCCCCAGCCATAGCTGATCACCGGGCAGCCGCGCGCCATCGCCTCGAGCACGGTCAGGCCCGCGGTCGAGTGCACGAGCGCGTCGGCGGCCGCGAAGAGGTCGGACACGCGGTCGGTGAAGCCGAGCAGGCGCACGCGCGGCTCGCCGGCGTGGCGGGCGGCGAGCCGTTCGCGGACGGCGTCGTTGCGCCCGCACATGACCACGGCGACCGCGCCGTCGACCGCGAGCACGGTGTCGATCGCGCCGGCGAGGTCGCCCACCCCCCAGCCGCCGCCCGAGACGACGACGACCGGCCCGTCGGGCGGAAGGCCGAGCGCGCGCCGCGCGTCGGCGCGGGGGCGCTCGGTGAGGAAGGCGGGGTCGTTGAGCCCGCGGACGGCCACGACGTCGGTGCGCGCCCCGGCGATCGCGCGGACCTCGGCGATCGACTCGGGATGGGTGACGAGGTGCAGGTCGACGCCCGGATGCGCCCAGTAGCGCAGCGATGCCAGGTCGGTGATGGCCGAGGCGACCGGGACGGCGAGGCGCCGCCGCCGGCGCAGGCGCCCGAGGACCTCCGTCACGCCGGGATACGTCGAGACGACGACGTCCGCCCGGCGCTCGGCGATCAGCCGCCGCAGCCCGCGGCCGCCCAGCGCCACGCCGACGACCCCGGCCAGCGCGCGGATCGGCGCCACCTCGGTGATCAGCCAGTGGGTCAGGTCGAACAGGCGGTTGCCCCAGACCGACTCGAATGAGCTGCCGCCGAGCACGACGCGCTCGGAGAGCCGGCCCATCGCCGCCAGGCCGTCGGCGATCTCGACCTCGATCGCCGGATCCTCCTCGGCGAGGCCCGCGGCGAGCCACCGCGCGGGGAGGTCGTGCCCCTCGCCGATCGCCGCCGAGAGCACCAGGACGCGTCCGCTCGTCGCCATCGGCGCGAGGACGATAACGGGCGCTCATTCGCGCTTGATGAAGCTGACCTCCCCGTTGGTCTCCAGGACCGCGAAGCGGATCTCGTCGAGCGAGCCGATCTCCTTGAGGCGCGCGGTGGCGGCGAGCTCTTCGAGCGTCATGCGCTCGCGCCGCAGGTTGCGCTCGATCGGCTCGCCGTCGACGACGAGCACGATCGGCTCGCCCTCCAGCAGCGGGCGGAGCCGCCTGATCCTGAACGTCGCGTACGCCGTCGCCACGGTGAGCAGCGAGAGCGTGACGATGACCGTCGTCGCGCCGGTCAGCGAGTAGTCGCTCTGGGTGACGCCCTGCTGCACGAGGTCGCCGATGACGACGAGCAGGATGAGGTCGAAGGGCTCCATCGAGCTCAGCTCGCGCCGGCCGACCACGCGCGTGAGCAGCAGGATGAGGAAGAAGACGTAGGTCGTGCGGAAGACGAGGTCCACAATCGTCGCCTAGGGCAGGGAGGTCAGGGTCCGCGAGACGTGTGCGACCGGCAGCTCGGCGTCGTCGAGCTCGACGTCGAAGGGGTGGCTGCCCACGTTGGTCGGGTTGACCTCGAACTGCACCCAGACGCGCAGGAAGTCGCCGGCGTCGAGCTTGTCGTAGCTGAGGACGACGCGCCCCTGGCGCGTGGCCTCGCTGACGGGCGCGGGCTCGGTCGAGTTGACCTGCAGGCCCTCGAACCAGCCCTGATCGAGGACGAGGCGGGGCCGCGGGAGGTCGCGGCGCGCGCGCACGTCGATGCGGGCCTGGAAGAAGATTCCGCCCCTGACGGTCCGCGGCGCCGACACGTGCAGCGTGGCGGCGGGCGCGACGAACGTCGTCCCGACCGGCGGCTGGCCGAAGACGCCGAGCAGCGCGAGGAGCGGGATCACGGCGAGCACCGCGAGCACCGTGCGGCGAATCCACGGACCGGACCGCACACCGACCGCGTCCGGGTCGATGTCAGCGAAGAACCCCGTCATCGGCCGGGTAGGGATTTCGCCGCCGGAGCGGTCAACCCTCCGGTTAGGCTCGATGCGGAGCGCCAGCACAAACAACGGGGAGACCGCATGGACGCCCGAGCCCGGATTGCCGCCACCGCCCTGACCGCGGTTGTCACTGCGCTGGCGGTCGCTTCGCCCGCCGGCGCTGCGTACGCACCGCAGTTCTCGTTCTCGGTCGACCCGGCCACGCCCGATGCGGCCGCGACGATCACGAGCACGATCACGCAGGCGCCAGCCGAGACGGCCAGCAAGACCGTCAGCGTCACCATCCCGCCGGGCTTCTCGCCGAACCTCCCCGTGTTCTCGACGCTGGGCACGTGCCCCGCTCCCGGCGACGCCTCGGTGCCCTGCCCGGCCGCGAGCAAGATCGGCACGGCCGCGACGACGGTCTCGGCGTTCGGGATGACGCTGTCGCTGACGGGCAGCGCGTACTACGGCGGTCCCTCCCCGTCGAACGCGCTCGCCCAGATCCTGATCATCCTGTTCCCCGACACGCCGGTCGGGCCGATGAAGCTGCCCGGAACCGCGACGCCGCAGCCCGACGCGAGCATCCAGACGGTCTTCGACAACCTGCCGAACTTCCTGACGACGTCGTTCACGCTGAAGCTGGACGGCGCCACGGCGTTGCTGAAGACGCCGTCGAAGTGCGGCACATACGAAGTCACCGCGGCGTTCACCAGCCAGACCGGCGAGACGGCGACCGGCAGCTCGCCGGTGACGATCGCCGGCTGCACCGCGGCGACGACCCCGTCGGCCTCGCCCGCGACGCCGAGCGCCCCGTCGGCGCCGGCCGCGGCCCCCGTGCGCGTCGGCGCGCCGCGCCTCGCTCGCAGCGGCGTCGTGACCTTCAAGCTCAGCGCGCCCGCGGGCGTGACGGTCACCGTCACGCGCGCCGGCCATCGCGTCGCGCGCAAGAAGGTGGCCGGCAAGCAGGGTGTCAACCGCGTGAAGCTCGGTCGCCGCGTCCGCGCGGGCCGCTACGCGGTGTCCATCGCCGCGGTCGACGCGTCCGGGCGCACGGTGCGCCGCAAGGCCACCGTCCAGGTGCGCTGAGCGCGAGCCGGCCGCTCCCCGGGCGTGTGCGCCCGAGGAGCGGCCGGTCCCGGTCAGCGCCCCATCGTGTTGACCGCGGTGACCTGGAAGTCCTTGCTGACCAGGACCTCGAGCTCGGTGCCGTCGGACCGGCGGATGTGCGCCTCGTAGGGCGAGCCGTGGTCGACGTCGGTCTCGACGCGCTCGACGGTGCCGCTGCCGACCTTCGCGAGCGCGGCCTCCTTGACCTTCGTGGCGGTGTCGCCGGTCAGGGGCTGCTCCTGCTGGCCGTTGGCGCCGACGTGGCGGCCGGGGGCGCCGCCGGGCCGCGGCGCCCCGGACGGCGGGGCCGCGCTCTGCGAGCTCGTCGTGTTCGTCGACGCAGCGTTCGCGAACGTGGCCCCGCCGACGGCGAGGGCCGCCAGGGCGGCGAGGCTGATGAGGGTCTTGCGGGCAAGGCGGAACATGGGCTCCTCCTGGACGGTCGGTGGTGTCTGTCGAGGAGGAGGGTCGGCAGCGTCGCTGGGGCGGGCCGGGGAAGTGGCTGAGCGCGGGCTGAGAGCTCTAGGCTTGCCGGCATGTGCCGCAACATCCGAACGCTCTACAACTTCGAGCCCCCCGCGACGGATGAGGAAGTCCGCGCGGCGGCGCTGCAGTACGTCCGCAAGATCAGCGGCTTCACGCGGCCGTCGACGGCCAACGCCGAGTCCTTCGAGCGCGCGGTCGACGCCGTCGCCGAGGCGTCGCGTCAGCTGCTGAGCGAGCTCTCCACCGCCGCGCCGCCGAAGGACCGCGAGACCGAGGCGGCGAAGGCCCGCGCCCGCGCGTCGCAGCGCCGCGCGGCATGACGATCCTCGACGCGTTCCGGCTCGACGGCAAGGTCGCCATCGTCACCGGCGCCTCGTCGGGCCTCGGGGTGGCGTTCGCCACGGGCCTGGCCGAGGCCGGCGCCGACGTCGCGATCTGCGCGCGCCGCGTGGAGAAGCTCGAGGAGACCAAGGGGCAGGTCGAGGCGCTCGGGCGCCGCTGCATCGCCGTCCGCGCCGACGTCGCCAACCCCGACGACTGCAACCGCGTCGTGGAGGAGACCGTCGCGGCGCTCGGCAAGGTCGACGTCCTCATCAACAACGCGGGGATCGGCACCGCCGTCCCGGCGACGCGCGAGGCGCCCGACGAGTTCCGCAAGGTCATCGACATCAACCTCAACGGCAGCTACTTCATGGCCCAGGCGTGCGGCCGTGCGATGCGCGAGGGCGGCGGCAGCATCGTCAACATCGGCAGCGTCCTCGGGTCGACGACGGCCTTCCTGCCCCAGGCCGCCTACGCGTCCTCCAAGGCGGCCATCATCGGCCTCACGCGCGACCTCGCGCAGCAGTGGACGGGCCGCAAGCGCATCCGCGTCAACGCCCTCGCCCCGGGCTTCTTCGAGTCCGAGATGACCGGCCAGTACCCCGAGGGCTATCTGGACCAGATGATGTTCCGCGTGCCGGCCGGCCGGAAGGGCGAGGCGCGTGAGCTCGTTACAGCAGCGATCTTCCTCGCCAGCGACGCTTCGTCGTACATCACGGGCGTGCTGCTGCCGGTGGACGGCGGGCTGCTGACGACGTAGGAGCGGTCGCTTGGACGGCGACGCAGCTGGCCGCGCGCGGGCCTGGCATCACGCCCGCCATGCGGCCGTCTGTGACGTCGCCCGGCCCTGGGCGCACGGCACCGTCGTCCGCGCCACCCGCTATCCGAGCTACTACGACTTCAACCTCGTTCGCGTCGAAGACGACCCGGCGATGAGCGTCGACGCCCTCATCGCCTTCGCGGACGACGCGCTCGCAGGCCTCCCGCACCGGCGTCTGGACTTCGATCGCATCGACGCCGCCGAGCCGCTCCGCCGCGACTTCGAGGCCAGGGGCTGGAGGACGATGAGCGTCGTCATGATGCGCCACGAGACCCCGCCGCCGCCCGGGCCGGATGTCGCCGTCGAGGAGGTCCCCTACGACGCCGTGCACGACCTGCGGGTCGCCTGGCACCGCGAGGACTTCCCCGACCTCGACCCCAGCGGCTATCACGCCGAGGCCCGCGAGGTCGCACTGCGCCGCGGGGCGCAGGTGCTCGCCGTGCGCAGGCACGGTGTGCCCGTGGGCTTCGCGCAACTCGAGCACGACGGGACCGCGGCCGAGATCACCGAGGTGTTCGTCCACCGCGAGCACCGCGGCGGCGGGCTCGGCACCGCGATCACCCGGGCGGCGATCCGGGCCGCAGGTCCGATGCATGACCTCTGGATCGGCGCGGACGACGAGGACCGGGCGAAGAAGCTCTACGCGCGCCTGGGCTTTCGGCCGGTGTGGACGACCATGGAGTTCACGCAGCTGCCCTGAGTCGTGTCAGCCGCCGGCGCCCAGCGGCCGCCCGACGGTGATCCGGTTGCCGTCCGGATCGACGTTGACCGCCTCGCGCACGGCCCCGGGAATGGTCTCGATCGCGTCGGGCGCGAGTCCTCGTCGTGCAAGGTCGGCGATCCACTCGTCCACGTCGTCCACGAGAAGCGTGAGCAACCCGGCGCCCGCGCGCTGCGCGTCGCCGACGATGTAGAGCCAGCCCTTGTCGGTGAGCCGCCACGCGGCCTTGTTGTCGTTCGGCATCAGGTCGGGCGCCCGACCCAGGAAGCGCTCGTACGACCCCGTCGTGGGACCGTCACGCGCTCTTGTCGAGACGGGAATTGGCTACCGAGCCCAGGAGAGGAACGTCTGGAGACTCTCGCGCAGATTGCGCGGGCCGCAAGCGGCCTGAAACTGCCTGCCCTCCACCCAACAGACGAGCCAATCGTTCTCGGACCGATGGTCCTCGCGGCGAGCAAACTCGCGCCCCGCAAGCTCGGTGCCCGCGAGGTCAATGCGGGCGTCCTCGACGCAGAAGGCGCTGGACGCACAGATCGGCGACCGCAGCCAGGCACGCATAGGATTGCGACCGTGTCGTTCACGCTCAAGAACCTCAAGGAGGACGTTGAGGACCTCGGGTCCAAGTTTGACGGCGCGCCGGACCTTGAGTTCCGCTTGGCGACCGAGGCGCTCGAGATCGAGCAATCCGGCCTGGGCTACCAGCGCGTCCCGCCCGGCTATCGCTTTCCGTACGGCCACACGCACAAGAAGCAGGAGGAGGTGTACGTGGTCCTGCGCGGGAGCGGGCGGATGAAGCTCGACGACGAGATCGTCGAGCTCAAGGAGTGGGACGCGGTGCGCGTCCCGCCCGGTACGTGGCGAGGCTACGAGGCCGGGCCGGAGGGCCTCGAGATCATCGTCATCGGCGCGCCCAATCTCGGCGAGGCTCCGCGCGAAGACGTCGACGGCCGGCGCGACTGGTGGGCTGACTAGCGCCAGGTAGGTGATCATGAAGCGGGAGAGGTAACTCACGCAGCCCGAGTGGTGAACGGAGCGGGAGGCGTGACGGATGACGGGTTGCGCTTCGGACGACAAGTCGTCTCCCCTCCCGCCATCAGCCGGCGCCGTGCTTCGTATAGATCCGACCGGTGCCGTAGGCGCGCCGCGCGCTCATCCGCGCGGCTCCCGCGCGATGCGCTTCTCCTCCTCGTCCAGCCAGGCGAGGATCGCGGACCGGTGGTGGCGCACGTACCGGCCCAGCCGCACGTGCGGCAGGCGGTTTGGCGCGCGTCTCCGCGTAGACCCACGCCGGCGTCACTCGCAGCATCTCAGCGACGTCGCCGGCCACTAGGAGCGCGTCACGGCCACGCAGCTCGTGTCCGAAGTCGAGCTGGCCGTCCATGACTCCTACGTCGCGCGAGCAGCCGGTTTCCCCCGGACGAGTCAACGCAGCGAAATGGACCCCGAATTGGACCCCGCGGGCCCAACTCAGCGCATCTGAAAAGCAGAGAGCCCCGGTTTCATCGGGGCTCTCGGTAGTCGGGGAGACAGGATTTGAACCTGCGACCGCCCGGCCCCCAGCCCGAGCGTTCCCGTGGCGCTGAGGTGCTCCTCCCCTATCTCATGGGCGTTTCGCGTCGCGGGGTTCTTCTGAGAGCTGCTCAGTTTGTTCCATGACGTGTTCCATGGGGGTTGGCTTGATCGCTCGTGCGTCCGCGTCCTGCGTCGGCGTCATACACGCTATCCTCAGACGTATGACAATGCTGAGCTTCCGAGTGCCCGACGACGAGGCGGCCGAGCTTCAGCGCTGGGCCGAGGCGTTGGGCGTGGATCGTTCGGAGCTCCTGCGCGACGCGCTTCATCGCCACCTCGTCGCGCTCGGCGCCGAACACGACGCTGACGCCTGGGAGCGGGCGCCGCTCACCGATGCCGAGCGCTCCCTGTCGGAGATCGCTGACTGGGGACCCGCGGAGGAGTGGGCGGACTGGCACGATGCAGCGCGGTGAGATCTGGTTCGCGGCGACGCCGGGCGGTGACCGTCCCGTGTTGGTGCTGACGCGCGACCCCGTCGCCGACCGGATCGGCTCGGTGGTCGTCGCCGCGCTCACACGAACGCGCCGAGGGCTGGTCTCTGAACTCCTGCTCACGGCCGCGGAGGATGGAGTCCCCTCGGATTGCCTCGTCAACTTCGACAATATCCACACGCTCTCGCGACAGACTTTCCGACGGCGCGTGACCGGGCTTTCCCCGGTGCGCATGGCTCAAGCATGTCGCGCTCTGCGTAACGCGCTGGCCTGCTGACACGCAATCCAGCCACACGGCTCTGCGAAACCGGCTCGTACCCGGCGCGGTCGGCCTCGATGGTGACCTGGCATCCGCACCGCCACAACGCGTCACATCGGCGCCTCCGAACCTACGGGGGCAAGGAGACGGCTGTCGCGCAAGGTCCCCGCGTTGTGCGTCTCGGAACACCCGGAAGGACCGGCGCGTCCGAGGATCAGCGGTTTCGAGACCGCCACGGCGACCCGTGCCTCGCCCAATCCCTCGCTGGATTACCCGCTCACGGATCGCCACCAGTGGGAGGGGCGAACGAGGCTGCGGAGCGAAGCGTCGCTGTAAGTTTGTTCCATGAGCCCGCCGCCGAGCGGCGGACCCTCGTTTCGCCGCTGCAGGTGTTTCACGGGTCGGATCCGCAGCTGGCGCGACGGATCCACTCGCAAGTTTGTTCCATGGACGCCTTTCGCCGTTGCTACGCGGCGGAGGCGCGAAAAATTGCTCTTTTGCAGGGCTTTCCTCTAGTCGGGGAGACAGGATTTGAACCTGCGACCGCCCGGCCCCCAGCCGGGTGCGCTACCAGACTGCGCCACTCCCCGTGGTTGTTTCTTCAGAGCGGGCGACGGGAATCGAACCCGCCCTACGAGCTTGGAAGGCTCGGGTGCAGCCACAACACTTCGCCCGCCTGGCTCGTTTGTCAATGCTAGCCGCTCGGGCGCCTCGCTTCAGTGGGGACGGCGCCGGTCTCGTCGGTCAGCGTGGGCGGCGGCCAGGGGCCGAACCAGTTGTCGCGCGCGCCGTCGAGCGTGATGACCGAGCCGCTGAAGCGGCGGCCGAGCGGGGTGGCGAGGAGGGCGATGAGCCAGGCGTGCTCGTCGGGCCGTCCGAGCCGGCCGAGCGGGACGCTGCGCGCCGCTCCCGCCTTGACCGACTCGGGGTACTTCTGGATCGCCTCGGTCTCGAAGTGGCCGGCCGCCACGGCGCACACCGCGACGTCATCGGGGGCCCAGGCCTCGGCGAGCTCGCGCGTCAGGCCCTCGACCGCGGCGCGTGCCGCGCTCGAGTGCGTCATGCCGGGCAGGCCGTGGTGCGGTGAGAGCGTGACGTTGACGACCATGCCACCGCCGCCCGGGCGCAGCGCGCGCTCGTACGCCGCGCGCGCCATCTCGAGGGTCGCGCCCACGTTGAGGCGCGTCACCGCCTGAAAGCCGCGCAGGGCGATCGCCTCGGCGGGGACGAAGTACTGGCCGCCCGCGTTGTTGACGAGCGTGTCGAGGCGGCCGAAGCGCTCGAGCGTCGCGTCGACGATCCGCTCGCACTCGGCCGGCTCGCGCACGTCGCCCGCCAGCCAGGCGCAGCCCTCGCCGAGCTCGGCGCAGGCGGCCTCGAGGACCTCGGAGCGCCGGCCGCAGATGAGGACGCGCGCGCCGCAGGCCAGCAGCTCGCGCGCGGCGGCCTTGCCCAGACCGGTGCCGCCGCCCGTGATCAGGGCCGTGCGACCTTCGAGGACGCCGGGCGCGAAGATCGACGAGGCGGGAGGCATGGCGGTCGAACCGTAGCTGCGCGACCGCCCTAACATCCGCGTCCATGGAGCAGCCCGACCAGCAGGGTGGCGCGCCGGAGCCGCCCGAAGACATGGGCGAGGATCACCGCGAGGGCCCGCCCGGCTACGACCTCGACGAGCAGGAGGCCATCGAGCAGCTCGAGAAGGAGCGCCAGTCCGGCGACGCCTGACGGCTCCCGCCGGCGGCGGCGCCGCTAGCTGCCACGCACCTCGGCCAGGCTGCGCTCGAGCGCCTCGAGCAGGTCGGGCACCGCCTGCGGCGTCTCGGGCTCGGCGGGCGCCTCGATGGTCTGGCCCTTGCGCTTGCGTTCGATGATCTCGAGCAGCCGCTCGCGGTGGCGGTCCTTGTAGCGCTCGGGCTCGAAGTCGCGGCTGAGCTCCTCGACGAGCGCGACCGCGTTCTGGAGCTCCTTGGGCTTCGGCTTGGCGTCCTTCCCGGGCAGGTCGAGGTCGCTGACCGGCCGGACCTCGTCGGGAAACGCCATGGTCGTCGCCTGCAGCAGTCCCTCGCGTACAAGGATCGCGACGAGGTGCTCCTTCGTGCGCAGGACGAGCGTGCCGAGCGCCGCGCGCCCCTGCTGCTCCATGACCTCCACGAGGAGCCTGTAGGCGCGGGCCGGGCCCTCGCCGGTGTCGTCGGGGATCAGGAAGTACGGGTGGTCATAGAGGACGGGGTCGATCTGGTCGACGTCGACAAACTCGGTGATGTCGATGGTCCGCGTCTTCTCGGGCTGCGCGGCGTCGAGCTCCTGCTGGGTGAGCACGACCTGCTTGCCCTTCTCGATCTCGTAGCCGTAACCGATCTCCTCGTAGGGCACCTCGTGGCCGCCCTTCTTGCAGACCCGGCGGACCTCGAGGCGAGCGTGGGTGTCGGCGTGCAGCTGGTGGAAGTGGACGTCGAGGTCGCGCACCGCGCTGACGAGCGCGACCGGCACGTTGACCAGTCCGAACGAGAGCGATCCGCGCCACAGCGAGCGGGGCATCAGCGCTTCTTCTTCCTCGACCCGCTCTTCGGCTTCCCGTCGCCGCCGACCGCGTCGAGGCTGGCCTGCAGCGCGGCGAGCAGGTCGTCCGACGGCTCGGGCCGCTCGGGCTCCTTGACCTCGATCTCCTCGCCCTTGGCCTTGCGCTTGACCAGCTCGAGCACCCGGTCGCGGTAGCTGTCGTGGTAGCGGTCGGGGTCGAAGTCCGTCGCCAGTCCCTCGACGAGCTTGCCCGCCATCTCGACCTCGCGCTTGGCCGGCTTCTTCTTCGGCGTCGGGACGTCGAGGTCGTCGCCGGAGACGATCTCGTCGGAGGCATGCATCGTGTGCATCCGCAGCAGGCCGTCGTCGCCGGCCGGGCGGACCGCCACGACCTGCTCCTTGGTGCGAAGCACGACGCGCCCGATCGCGACCTGCCCGGTCTTCTCCAGGGCGGCGACGAGCAGCGCGTAGCCGCGCTCGGCCCCGTCCTGCGGCGCGAGGTTGTAGGCCTTGTCGTAGAAGACCGGGTCGATCTGGTCGCCCGGGACGAAGTCCTCGACCTCGACCGCCTTGCGCCGCGGCTGGTCGGCCGCCTTGATCTCGTCGTTGGTCACGACGACCCACTTGCCCGGGCTGACCTCGTAGCCCTTGACGACCTTGTCGCGCGGCACCTCGTCGCCGGTCGTCGGGTCGACCAGCTGGTGGGCGATGCCGCCGCCGTCCGCGAGATGAACCTCGCTGAAGTGGATGGCGCGGTCCTCGAGCGCGCCGAAGACCTTGACCGGCACGGTCACGGCGCCGAACGCGATGGCGCCGTTCCAGATCGAGCGGGGCATGGTTGCCCTCTACCCGGTTTGAGCGAGCGGGGGAGCTGGGATTCGAACCCAGGTTCATGGTTTTGGAGACCATGCGTGTAACCGCTGACTCACTCCCCCTGGTCCCGCGCAAGTTTAGCCGTGGGATCCGTCCGGAGCAGGTGAGAGTATACGAACGTGTGTTCGAATCTTCTGCGCCAAGAGGTCCTCCGCACGAGCGTCGCGCGGCTGGACGAGTTCGTCGGGCCGAAGCGTTAGGCGGCCTTGCGCAGGGACTGCGCCGAGCGGCGCGCGACGCCGCCCTTGCGGCGGCTGCGCGGGAGCTTGGGCGCGCGGCCGCGCAGCTCGTGGAGCGCGCGGGCCGTCGAGCGCAGCGCCTGCTCCATGACTTCGACGCGCCGCCCGCGGGCCATGAGGTTGGCGCCCATGACCGCGAGGTCGTCCGCGGTGGGTTGCAGGACGAGCACCTCGGTGCCCTGCTCGCGCAGCTTGCGCACCTCGTGGCCCAGGCGCCGGCCGGCCGAGCCGCGCATGGCGTCGGCGATCCGCTGGGCCGGACCGCCGCCCGCGCGCGCGTACGAGGACATCGGGTTGAGGATCACGACGGCGTCGAGGCCGTGGTCGCACAAGAGGTCGGCGTTGGAGACCGAGCAGATCCCGCCGTCGACGTACCGGCGCCCGTTGATGCGGACCGGGTGGTAGAAGGCCGGGATCGCACACGACGCGGCCACGGCGTCGCGGATCGCGGCGGACGGCGCGCCCGCGCGGCCGAACACGGTGCGCCGGCCGCTGACGTAGTCGCAGCCGACGATCCACAGGTTCGAGTGCGCGGGCCAGTCGGCCGCGACGAAGCGGTCGACGATCCGCTTGATCGGGTCGGTCGAGACGACGCCGCGCGGTAGCCAGCCGCACAGCACCGCGGCGGGCGGGTGGCGCCGCGGGTTGCGCAGCGTGGAGAGCGCCATCCGCCACGAGCCCGGGCCGATCGGGGGCAGCGCCAGGGCGACGCGGTAGCTGTCGCCCGCCTCGCGCTCGGCGAGCTCGTCGACGTCGAGCTCGAGCCCGGGCGGCGGGTCGAGGCCGTCGAGCGAGCGGCCGCTGGCGTAGGCGGAGATGTAGGAGGCCGGGATGCCGACGGCGGCGAGCGTCCCGATCACCGAGCCGGCGGACGTCCCCACGATCACCTCGGCGTTCTCCGCGCGCCAGCCCGTCTCGGACTCGAGCGCCTCGAGCGCACCGATCAACCACGACGCGCCCACCACGCCACCTGCGCCCAGCACTAACCCAACGCGCATCGAGCGACTCCCATCGACAGGGAACTGTCCCCCCACCTGCGCCGCCGGGCCCTCCCGCACGGCGACACGGTTCAACAAGTCGTCAGTGGCAATACCCGCCGCCGAGCAGACCAAATCACGCCTGGCGCGAGCGAAGTGCGGGCGGAGGGACTCGAACCCCCACGGCTTTCGCCACCGGCACCTAAAGCCGGCGTGTCTACCGGTTCCACCACGCCCGCGGGCTGGTGCCGCACGGCCTCGCGCGCCGTACGTATGATCAGGCACCATATGGCTGACGAACAGCGTCGCGACGTGATCCTCGAGCATCCCAACCGCGACAAGGCATCGTCGAAGGCGACGAAGGCCATCGTCATCCTGCTGTTGCTGGCCAGTGTCGCCCTGATGCTCATCGTGACCATCGGCGGGTGGAACGCGCTCGAGGGCGCGAAGGCGATCCTCATCGCCTACATGGCGATCTACCTGATCCTCGCCTTCTACTGCGCGCGCTGGAACCGCGGCGTCCTGCCGCTCGCCGCCGCCTTCGCGATCATCCTGCTCATCTTCGCGGCCATCGCCGGGCCCGAGTGGTTCGCGCGCGACAAGAACGGCTTCACGAACCCGACGCTCGACGAGAGCGTCCTCGGGCTCATCACGCTGCTGCTCATCCCCGTCGAGTTCCTGCTCATCGCCTTCGCGATGCGCGGGTTCTCACAGGACTGGCACGTCGAGGTCGAGCGCCCAGTGGAGGGCCCCGGCGGCTACGACGAGGACGACGACTACGGCCCGGCGCCGGCGCGCGCGTAGCGGGCGGGCGCATTAGCCTGAGACCACCACTCGCCCGGGTGGTGGAACGGTAGACACGGGGCCCTCAAAAGGCCCTGTCCGCAAGGGCGTGCGGGTTCGAATCCCGCCCCGGGTATGGGTATCGACTTCGTCGATACCTTCCGCGAACGGCGATCGACTTCGTCGATCGCCGCTACGCGACCAGCGCGGCAAGGGCCTCGAGCAGCGCCGGCGGCCCGACGAGGACGCCGGCGGGCGCGCCGTCCGCCGCCGCGAGGCGGCGCACGCCGAGCCCGGCGCGCTCGCACACCAGCAGCCCCGCCGCGACGTCCCACGGCTTGACGCCGCGCTCGTAGTACGCGTCGAGGCGGCCGGCGGCGACCCAGGCGAGGTCGAGCGCCGCGCTGCCCGCCCGCCGGATGTCGCGCACGGCCGGCAGGACGCGCGCGACGACTGCCGCCTGCCGCCTGCGGACGTCGCTCTCGTAGCCGAAGCCGGTGGCGACCAGCGCGCGGCCGACGTCGTCGCAGCCCGAGCCGGTCAGCGGCTCGCCGTCGACCGTCGCTTCACCGTCCGCCACCGCGCAGAACGCCTCGTCGCGAAGGGGGTCGTAGACGACCGCGGCGAGCGTGCGCTCGGCCGACTCGACCGCGATGCTCACGCACCATTGCGGCACCCCGTAGAGGTAGTTGACCGTGCCGTCGAGCGGGTCGACCACCCAGCGCAGGCCGCTCGTCCCGGGCACGTCGCCCGTCCCCTCCTCCCCCAGGATCCCGTCGTCGGGCCGGCGCGCGGCGAGCACGGCGCGGATCGCGTGCTCGGAAGCGAGGTCGGCCGCGCTCACCGCGTCGGTCGGCGAGCTCTTGGCGCCGGTCGCCCGCTCGCGGCCGAAGCGCGGCAGCAGCACCTCCGCGCCCGCGTGCGCCGCCTCGCGGGCGACCGCTAGGAGATCGGCGGCCGCCGGGCCGTCCACCCGCGCTCCGCCTCGAGCTGCGCTGCGAGCGACAGCAGCGTCGCTTCGTCCTCGCGCCGGCCCACGAGCTGGGCGCCGACTGGGACGCCGCCCGCCGTGAACCCCGCGGGGACGGACAGCGCCGGATTGCCGACGATGTTCCACGGACCCGGGAAGGGCACGAAGCGGCCGGCGGCGTTGAACGCGGCCGGCCCTCCGCGGCGCAGGGACTGCCCGGCGGCGACCGGCGGGCACGCGAGCACCGGCGTGAGGAGGACGTCGACGTCGTCGAACACGCGCGCCAGCCGCGCGGCGGCGTCCGCCTCTTCGGAGAGGGAGCGCGCGAGCCGCTTGCGCGGCGTGATCGCGCCGAGGCGGGCCATGAAGCGCGTGCGCCGCTCCAGGCGCTTCGGCTGCCCGGTCGCCTCGGCGTCGTCGCGGATGCCGCGGAGGTAGCGCGCCATGCCACGGAAGGTCACGCCGGCCTCGTAGGGCGGATCGCGCTCGACGACCTCGTGCCCGAGGCCGCGCAGCGCGGTGGCCACGGAGTGGACCGCTGCACGCACCTCGTCGTCGACCGGCGCCATCAGCGGCGGCGGAACCTTGAACGAGAGGCCGACGCGCAGCCGTCCCGGCACCCGGGCGGCCGCCTCGGCCAGCGGCTCGGGCGGCGGGCGGTCGGCGATGGCGTCGAGAGCGAGCGCGGTGTCACGGACGCTGCGCGTCAGCACGCCGTAGTGCGCGAGGCCGTACCACGCCCGCTCGGGCGTCTTGGGCGCGATGGACACGCG